>JBNAVS010000048.1:0-4766 GCA_049700235.1 Microgenomates group bacterium | reverse complement strand
GTTCTTTAGGAAGTGCGATTTATGAGGAGGCAGTAGAGGAAGCGAGCAAAGAGGTAGAAAAAGGTTTGCCCTTGGCAGCTGCCTTGGCCAGAACTGAAGCCTTCCCTCCTATTTTGCCGCAAATGATTGCCGTTGGAGAGGAGACAGGAAAGCTGGATGAAGTTTTGGGTAGAGTTTCTACCTATTTTGAGCAAGAGGCTGACGCCGCCGTTAAGGGCTTGACAACAGCGATTGAGCCACTTATTATGATTATATTAGGAGTCGGAGTGGGATTTTTGATTATAGCCGTAATTATGCCGATTTATAATTTGACATCTCAATTTTAATTGAGTGACAAATTATCGAGGCAAACGAAGTGCCGAAGTATAATTTGACATCTCAGTTTTAATTAATTATTAATTCTTAATTATTAATGATTAATTATGATTTGGGGAAGAAAGATATTCGAGAGCGCACCTTTAAATTTGCCTTGCGAATTATAAAGCTCTGCCGAGCATTGCCTAGGGATGAGATAAACAGGGTGTTGGTTAGGCAACTTATTAGAGCAGGAACGTCAGTTGGCGCAAATATAGAGGAGGCAACGGGTGCTTTGACTAAAAATGATTTTGCTCATAGTTTAAATATCGCTAAAAAAGAAGCGTATGAGACAAATTATTGGTTACGTTTAATTTATGCATCAATGACCGCGGAAATCCGAAATAGGATGACTGAACTTATAAAGGAAAGTGAAGAAATTTTGAAAATTTTAACATCGAGCGTAAAAACCGCTCAAAAGAAAAAAAATTAATAATTAATAATTTATAATTGAAATTTATAATTGAAAATTAGTTGTAGAAAGGGGGTGAGAAAGAAAATTAAAAATGAAAAATGAAAAATTAAAAATTAAAGGATTCACCATGATCGAGCTTTTGATTGTGATTGCGGTTTTGGGAGTTTTGGCAGTGGCAGTTTTATCAGCCATTAACCCGCTTGAGCAAATTAACCGGGGTAGAGACACTGGTCTAAGATCCGATTCGGAACAGATATTAAGCGCTATTGATAGATTTTATACTGCTCAACAGTATTATCCTTGGCAGATAACAGTCAACAATCCTGCTGACGATAAAGTTGATTGGCAAGCACTGCCAGACGCTAAAGATGGAAATAACGTATTAGTATTAGATAAACTGTCTCAAACAGGGACAGAGGAAATTAAAAAGTCTTTTGCTGACAGACTGAAGAAACCCGAGTATAAGTTATTTATTTATAAAAAATCAGGGACGGAAAATAGCACTTACGTATGTTTTAGTCCCAGATCAGCATCTTTTCAGACTGAAGCTGCAAATAGATGCGCGGGAACTAAACCTCTTGATTGGCCAGCATCAGCTTGTAACAATACCACTGATTGTGGCACAAAGGGGAACTGTATCTGTTTGCCATAATTATAATAATGATTTGGTGTTTTTTGTTTCTGCTGGGGATTTGTGTGGGGAGTTTTTTGAATTGTCTGGTTTATCGGCTAAACCTTACCGCGGATGGTGGCCTCGTCAGGCAGGCGGTTTTTCTGTTGAAGCTGTTGCCGCCCGTTTAGAAAAAGTTGACACTTTAGTGTCAAAAAAAGTATAATACTTGACAATGGGTATCAAAAAACAGTAATTCTTTGCTATTCCAGTAACAAAAATGGAGATAAGTCAATTAACTGAACAAAATCCCTGGTGGGAAGATAGAAAAAAGATAGAAGAAGATGAGAAAGTAAGGGAGGCTTTATCTAAAAAGCATAAACTTCTTCCCCATTTTAAAGAAGGAAATTTTTTGATTATTGGCCCAAGGCAGGTAGGAAAGACTACCTATCTTAAATTAATCTTAAAAAGGCTTTTGGATAAGGGCACAGATCCCAAAAGACTCTTTTATTTTTCTTGCGAACCACTGGTCAATTTTGAAGAAATTATCGAAATTGTTAGATTTTCAGACTCTTTGATTAAGGGGAAAAAATATTTCTTTTTTGACGAAATTACTTTTGTAAACGATTGGCAAAGGGCAATAAAATATATCTTAGATTCGGATTTAAAAAAAGAAAAAGTCTTTTATATTTCTGGTTCTTCCTCAGTTGCTTTAAAAAAGGAAACTTTTCCTGGGAGATTAATTAAAACTGAAAATTTTTTGCCCTTGTCCTTCAAAGAATTTTGCTTAGTTTTTGGCAGTGAAAATTTGAAAAAAACAATCAGTTCCATAAAAATAAAAGAAATCGAAATCGAAGAAATTTATCGCCAGGCAAAAGGAATTTTCTTTTTTTATAAAGAAATTTCCGATTTATTTAATATTTATTTGAGGACCGGTGGTTTTCCTAGAAGCTTTTATCAACTAATTGAAGGGGAAGGGATTAGCGAGGAAACTTACGAAGTTTATTGGAAATGGCTCGTTTCTGATATTGCCAAAATTGAGAGGTCAGAAAGAATCAGCCGGGCGGTTTTGATTTCTATTTTGAAGAATTACGGGACTAAATTTTCTTTAAATTCAATTGCCAAAGAGATGGAAATCGGCTCCCATATCACCATTAGAGAATATTTAGAAATTTTAGAAAATCTTTTTGTCTTAAGGAATATTTTTCCTTTTGATTTTAGAAAGAAGACAGAGCTTTTTAGAAAAGCAAGAAAGGTTTATTTCATTGATCCATTTTTGTTTCATGTCTTTAAAAAAACTTTGACTAAACAATCAGTGGAGGAAGAAGAAGTTCCAAAAATTGTAGAGGGGATCGTTGGGGAGTATTTAATAAGGAAATTTGGTAATGCCTTTTATTTTTCCGGAAAAAAGGAAATTGATTTTGTTGGGGAAAAGATGGCAATTGAAGTAAAATGGCAAAAGAAAGTGGGTTTTCAGGATTTTGGAAAGGTGAGATTAAGTCAAAATATCTTACTTTCCAAATCAAATTTTGATTTTTCCAAAAAAGAAAAAATTTTGATTCTCCCTGTAAGTTTGTTTCTCCTTTGCTGATAGTTTGGGAGGTTTAAGGGGGTGGATTATTATGGTTTTAATGATTTTGGGTTTTTTGTTTTTGCTGGGGATTTGTGTGGGGAGTTTTATAAATTGTGTTGTCTGGCGCTTGAACCACAATCGATCGCCTCTTTTTGGCCGGTCGATTTGTCCCCGGTGTAAGCATCAATTAGCTTGGTATGATAATATTCCCCTACTTTCTTTTGCTTTGCTTCGGGGCAAATGCCGCTGGTGTCACTCCCCTATCTCTTGGCAGTATCCGATTGTAGAGTTAGTGACGGGATTGTTGACTGTTTTTGTTTTTCAATTAACGAATTACGAATTACGGATTGCGGGTTGTTATTTGCTAATTACTTATTCCCTCTTGGTGATTTTTGTTTCCGACCTTCTTTATACTACTATTCCTGAGGAGATTGTTTATCCGACGATAGGATTGGTATTGTTTGCTAATTTTTTCACCTTAATTCGTAATCCGCAATTCGTAATTTCTGGTTTAGGGGCCGCTGGGTTTTTTTATTTGCTTGTTTTGCTTACTCGCGGCCGGGGGATGGGGATGGGTGATGTTAAATTAGCTGGATTAATGGGACTAATTTTAGGATGGCCGAGAATTATTGTTGCTTTGTATTTAGCCTTCTTGACAGGAGCGATTGTTGGTGTCATACTGGTATTGTTGGAGAAAAAGAAATTTGGCCAGCATATCCCTTTTGGGCCATTTCTAACAACGGCAACTTTTATAAGTTTATTTTGGGGAGATAAAATTTGGCAATGGGGAGGAAAAATTCTGGGTTTACAATGATTGAGCTTTTGATTGTCGTCGCCACCATTGGGATTTTGGGGACAATGGCAATTTTTACTGCTCTTAACCAGATTGCTAAGGGTCGTGATGGGCGGCGAAAAGCCGATTTAGCAAAAATTCAAAAAGCGCTGGAGGATTATATGAATGACAATGGGTGTTATCCTGAAAGGACAGAGATAACAGAGGATTTACCTATTCAAAGCGTTATCTGTAAAAAATCATTTTCTCCCTATCTTACCGAACTTCCCTGCGATCCGATTAATAATACTTATTATAATTACTTTTATTCTTATGATTCTAACCAAACCTGTAAGTCGTGGTATAAAATTTATGCTAAGTTGGAAAATACCAAAGACCCGATTATTGCCCAAGCTGGTTGTGCTGGCGGATGTGGTCCTTCGGGAAATTATAATTATTGGGTTTCCAGTCCGAATATGAATAAAGTTGAGCAGACTGCCGGTGAGCTTTGGTGGCCCCCAATCGCTGGAGTTACTCCTACTCTTTCTCCGGGGGTGACGCCAACGCCGACACCAACTTTGGCCCCAACCCCAACATTGACACCAATCTTGACTCCAACCCCGACTTCCACTCTCCCACCCGGGACTACTCCTACGCCGACACCAATTAGTTTACCAACTCCAACACTAAGTTTTTATGGTTATTATGGTTGCTTCTCTGGAGTTTGTTTGCCAATTTGGGGAGATTGCAGCACGGGAAACTGTGAATGTCCAAATATGAATTATATGCTTCCTGATTGTGGAAGACAGTGTGGAACACCGGAAAACCCTCAAAATCAATGTTATTAGAAATAAAACCAAAATTCGGTTTTACTTTAATTGAGCTTTTGGTGGCAGTAGCTATTTTAGGGATTTTGGCAACGGTTGGTTTGGGAAGTTTTCAAAGTTCCCAGATGAAAGGCCGTGATGCCCGGCGAAAAAGCGATTTGAGCCAAATCCAAAAAGCCCTGGAGATGTATTATAATGATAAGGGAGCTTATCCT
>JBNAVS010000047.1:0-4772 GCA_049700235.1 Microgenomates group bacterium | reverse complement strand
AAAAATCAATTATCAATTATCAATTATCAATTATCAATTATCAAAAGCTGGAAAGCAGAAGTTTTGGAGAAACTTTTTAGAGATTTAGCGGCGAAAAACAATTGGCATGTTGGCAAATTTTTTATGGCGATAAGAATTGTTTTGACCGGCAAACCCGTCACTCCACCCCTTTTTCAATCAATGGAACTTTTGGGAAGGCAAGAAACTTTAAAAAGATTAAGAAATGTTTTCTAAATTCGGTAAGGTTGCTTCTTGCGATGTAATTACTGAGCGGTTTTTCCTTACTGGCTTGGGGGCGTGGATTCGAACCACGATTGATAGGTCCAGAGCCTATTGTCCTACCGTTAGACGACCCCCAAATGTTTTTTATTTTACCATTTTTCAAGCATAGAAACAATAATTTTTTTGTGTTACTATGATTTTGATGAAATTTTTTAATAGACTTTCTGGGGCTAATAGGATTTTTTTAATCAGTTTGCCGGTAGCAGTTTTGGTCGCCAGCGGGGTTTTGTTTCTTTCCGGTCGCCAGTTTTTAGCTAAAACCCCTTGCGGGTGTGGAATACCGGCACCGGAAGCTACTGGTGAGTTTCAGCCGGGAGAAGAAACAGCCATTTTTAATAACCAACCGGTGGATTACAAGATTGCAGAGTTGACTCCCCCTCAAGAGGTTTTAAAACAGCAAGAGGGGGCGGTTTTGGGAGTGCAAATAGATGAACGTTGGATTGAGATTGATCTTTCCGAACAAAAACTTTATGCCCATGATGGGAATAATATTGACTATGAGTTTTTGATTTCTTCAGGAAAATGGGTGCCTACCCCGACTGGAGAATTTCGGATTTGGATAAAACTTAAGTATACCAAAATGGAAGGAGGAAGAAGGGGTACAAGAACTTATTATTATTTACCTAATGTTCCCTACACTCAGTATTTTTATAAAGACTACGGGCTTCACGGAACTTATTGGCACAATAATTTTGGCCAGCCGATGAGCCATGGTTGTGTTAATTTAGCGACTCCCGATGCGGAAAAGCTTTTTTACTGGACTTCTCCACCGGTGCCTGAAGGAAGAAGTATTGCTTACCCTTCCAAAGACAATCCGGGAACGAGGGTAGTAATTCATGATTGACTTTTAGCAATTAATATGTTAGACTGCTAAAGATGCCAATTTTACTTAGTCCAAGAAAAGAAAGAGTTCTTCCAATAGTTCCTCTGCGGGAGGGGGTGATTTTTCCCCATATAGAAACTATCTTAAATTTTGGCAGGCCTATTTCCGTGGCAGCGGTTGAAGCGGCTTTTAACTCTGATCGGTTAGCTTGTTTTTTAAGTCAAAAAGATTCTAAGGTAGACGAACCGACTAAAGATGACCTTTATCAAATAGGAACCTTGGGGAGAATTGAGCGCCTCTTGCGTACCGAAAGTGAGCTTTATGCTTGGGTAAAGGGAATTAGCCGAGTTCGTTTTGAGTCATTAGAGGCGGTGAAACCATTTATGGTGGGGAGGGTTGTGGAGATTCCGGAGATTTCTGAATCTTCCGATGAGATTACTGCCCTTACGAATAATCTAATAAAAAATTTTCAGGAGGCAATTAATCTCGGTAAGGCGGTAGATGTAATGATGGTTATGCGACTTTTGGGAGAAAATACTCCTCCAGAAGTTGCTGACCAGATTTCCTATATCTTGGACCTAAAAACTGCCGATAAGCAAGCCCTTTTGGAGACTTTCTCTCTTAAGGAGAGATTAATTAAGGCTACTGAGTATCTTGCTCATGAGCTTAAAGTTTTAGAGTTAGAGAGGGCAATTGATTCCAAAACAAGAAAGAAATTTGATAAGTTAATGAGAGAAAACATTTTGCGAGAAAGAAAAAGAGTGATTGAGGAAGAGTTAGGAGAAGTAACCGAGGAGGAAGACGAAATAAAAGAGCTAAAACAAAAGATTCAAAAAGCAAAGATGCCTCCTGAAGTAGAAAAAAAGGCCCAAAAAGAATTAAAAAGGCTTTCGGGGATGAATCCAAATCATCCAGAGTTTGCCTATATTAGGACCTATCTTGATTGGTTGACAGAAATGCCTTGGTCAGTTTCTACTCCTAATAAAGTTTCAATTGCCAAAGCAGCAAAGATTTTGGATGAAGATCATTGGGGATTAGAAAAAGTTAAAGAGCGGGTGGTGGAGTATTTAGCAGTGATGAAATTAAGGGAAAAACAGAAAAATAAAGAGGGTGGACCGACAATTCTTTGCTTTGTTGGGCCACCCGGAGTGGGAAAGACTTCTATTGGAAAATCGATCGCCAGAGCACTGGGAAGGAAGTTTGTCAGAATAAGTTTAGGAGGAATAAGGGATGAGGCAGAAATTCGCGGTCATCGCCGGACCTATGTTGGAGCAATGCCCGGAAGGATTATCCAAGGGATAAGAAATGCAGGGACCAATAATCCTGTCTTCATGTTAGATGAAATTGATAAAGTAGGCACAGATTTTCGGGGCGATCCCTCAGCGGCGCTGTTAGAGGCTTTGGATCCGGAACAAAACCACGAATTTTCCGACCATTATTTGGAGGTCCCCTTTGATCTTTCCCGAGTAATGTTTATTACCACCGCTAATATTTTAGATACCATTCCTCCGGCCTTGCGTGACCGAATGGAGACGATTCATTTTCCTGGTTATACCGAATTAGAAAAATTCCATATTGCCAAAAAATATCTTTGGAACAAACAGCTGGTGTTTAATGGTCTTAAGAAAGATGAGATAAAAATTGCCGATGGGGCAATTTATGAAATTATTCGCCGTTATACCCGGGAGGCAGGAGTAAGGGAGCTGGAGCGGTGTTTAGCAACTATCTGCCGAAAATTAGCCAGAAAAGTGGCCGAAAAGAAAAAAATCCCAAAAATAGTGGAAAAAAGCGATATTCATAAATATCTGGGGCCTAGAAAGTATACCGAGACTTTGGCCGAGAAAAAAGATGGAATGGGAATAGCCACAGGTTTAGCTTATACCGAAGCAGGTGGCGACATTCTTTTTATCGAAGTTGCCTTAATGCCGGGGAGGGGGAATTTGCTTTTGACCGGAAAGCTGGGAGAAGTAATGAAGGAATCGGGGAAAGCGGCTTTGTCTTATGTTCGCAGTCGCTGGGAGCAATTAGGGTTAAAGAAAGATTTTTATAAAAATTTGGATATTCATATTCACATTCCCGAAGGAGCGATTCCGAAAGATGGACCCTCAGCCGGGGTAGCAATTACTGTCGCTTTGGTTTCTGCTTTAACCAAAACCCCAACCCGAATGGATACGGGAATGACGGGAGAAATAACTTTAAGAGGTCGGGTGTTAGAAATTGGTGGAGTTAAGGAAAAGGTAATTGCCGCTCATCGTGCTGGTTTAAAGAGAGTAATTTTGCCAAAAGAAAATAAAAAAGATTTGGTTGATGTCCCTGGTTCTGTTAAGAAAGATATCAAATTTATATTTGTTTCTCATATGGATGAGGTGTTAAAATTAGCCTTAAGGAGTAAAGATAATGGACGGGATTGAAGAAAGATCAAAACCAGATTTTTTAAGGTGGGGATTGGTAGCTTTAGTAGTCCTAATTGGTTTAGGAATAGTTGGCGGAGGTATCTTTGTTTACCAGAAAACACTGAAGCGAAAAGAGGAAAAGACACTTATTCCTACGCCAACCGTTTCTTTGCCTACCCCTCAGTTGACTGAGAGTTTAGAAGTTTCTCCTTCCCCAACTCCGAAACTTAACCGCGCCGATTTAAAAATTAAAATTTTAAATGGGAGCGGTGTTCCCGGTGCTGCTGCTAAAGCGGCTGAGTTTTTGGAAAAATTAGGTTGGGAAGGAATAAAAACTGGTAATGCCGATAGTTATGACTATCAAAAAACAATAATCAAAATAAAAGAGAGTAAGAAAAACTATTTGGAGATGCTGGATACCGATTTAGCCTCAAAATATACTCTAGAGGAAAAAACGCAAACCCTTGCCGAAGACGATAAATTTGACGCAATAATAATTTTAGGAAAGGATTAAGAATTAAGGTAATATTTGCCCCCGTATTCGGAAATTAATCCTTTCAAAGAAAGTAAAGATAAAGCTTTTCCTGTTTCCACAATATTTTGGCCAATAATTTTAGCAATCTCATCAGGAGTTAAAGGTTCGGTTTCCAGAGTCAGAATGACCTTCTTTTCTAAAGATGATAAATTTTCTAAAGAAAAAAGTGTTAGTGTTTGGACTTTCTTTCCCAAAATATCCTCTGGACAAAGGACCATTTTTGCTTGCTGATTTTGAATTAAAAGGTTAGTCCCAGCGGATACAGATGAAGTGACAGGACCAGGAACAGCAAAAACTTTTTTTCCTTGTTGCCGGGCGAGATTGGCAGTAATTAGAGCTCCACTTTTCTCGCCAGCCTCAATGACTAAAACTCCTAACGAAGCTAAACCGGCGACAATTCGGTTTCTTTGAGGAAAGGTCCAAAGCTGGGGTTTAAAATCAGGCTCATATTCGGAAATAATCGCCCCGTTCTTTTCTAAAATTTGTTCATAAAGTTTTTCGTTCTCCGGCGGATAAATTACATTTAATCCGCCGCCCAAAACAGCCACTGTTTTTCCTCCATATTCTAAGCATTTTTGGTGGGCTTCGGTATCTACTCCATACATAAAACCAGAAATGATGGTTATTTTTTCTTTTACTAAAAAAGGAATAAATTTTTCCACTACCATTTTTCCATAGCGAGTGATTCTTCGTGTTCCTACTACGGCTAAGGATTTTTTAAATAAATTTTGATCGAGAT
>JBNAVS010000046.1:0-4786 GCA_049700235.1 Microgenomates group bacterium | reverse complement strand
TGACATTCACGACTCATCCGTCGTCCTATCCACCTCCTCTTTTAAATTTTGGCCGGTTTTCAAAAGCTCCAAAGCCCGCTGCCTGATTTTTAGCAGTCTTTCTTTTTGACTGACAGAAAGATGAGCCAAATCAGCAAGCAAATTGCTTACCTCATCCAAGATTTCGCTTAAACCGGCTTTCAGATTCAAGGCCGTCCAAAGCAAGACATCAGTTTCTTCTTTCTTAATCTGTTCTTCCATAATCTCGCTTTCTTCCCGCAAAATTTTGATTTTTTCCTCGCTTTCCAAAAGTTTAAGATATTGACTGCCAAAAAACAAAGCTAAGGGAGTAATTAAAAGCAGAGAAAAAAGTTGTAAAACCTCGGTCAGCGGTTCCTGCTTGGTGGGAGTAATTAAAAAAAACAGTATCATCGCCGCTGCCAGGGAAAGAGTAATCAGTGGTTCAAAAAGCAAGGCCAACCCAAACATTAAAAAATAAATTAAAAAGAATAGGGGAGAGGTTAAACCACCGGTTGAGTAAACCAAAAGCATCACAATCATTGTAAAGATCACCGCATCGATGATGGTTAAATTTTCTGGCCGGCCCCTCTTCCGGGTTAAAAATTGACTGGCGAAGAAAAGCAAAACAAAAACAGCAATCAGTTGTAAGGTATAGGCAGAAAGGGCTGGCGAGCTTGTCCAGAAAAACGCCAAAACCACGGACACGAGCAAAAAAAGAGAGTGGAGGAGAAATTTAATCATAAGAATTTTCCAAAAACAGGAACAAAACTAACTTGAGTATTGGCAAATTTCTTTTTGGCAAAAAGATTAAGATTAGCGACAAAGGCTTTTTCCGGCTGATAGCGGAAAATAAAACTTTGCAAACTGCGGCTGATTTTTACCTGGGCTAAATTGCTTTTTACCTCTATGGGTTGGGGTTTACCTCCGGGTTGAACAACAAAATCTACTTCGGCTTTAGCTTTTGTTCGCCAAAAATGAGGCCCAAACCCGGCCTGTTTTAAGCAAACTGCCAGAAAGTTTTCCAGCAAAAAACCAAAGTCTTTTCTTAATAAAACCGGCTCAAAAGAATCTATTAAAGCATTCCGTAAGCCCAAATCGTAAAAATAAATTTTGGGATTTTTGGTAATCTCTTTCATTTTATTGGTAAAAAATGGGGTAACCAGAAAAATAATAAAAGTCTTTTCCAAAAAATTCAAATATGATTTTAAGGTTTTAAAATCAATATTCGCCTCGGCCCCAAGTTGGCTATAATTTAAAACTCCCCCAATATTTGCCGCCAAAATTTTGACCAGTTTTTTTAGTTTCCAATCTTCCATTAAATGAGCCAAAGTAGTGACATCCTTTAAAAAATAAAGCTGATATATGTTTTGCAAAAGTGTTTGTTTAACAGTTAAGTCTTCAGCCAACACCACCTCCGGATAACCGCCAAAAATCAAATATTCATTAAGATATGTTTTGATATGTTTATTAAGGCTGGGCGATATTTCTTTTTCTTCATCAATTAATTTTTCCAATTGGGGATTTTTTGCCCGGAGAAACTCGTTGAAAGAAAAGGGGTAGAGGGGAAAACTCAAGACTCTTCCGACCAGATGTTTGGCGGCGCGGATGGTGAGTTCCAAAGAAGAAGAGCCGGAGATAATAATTTTTTTCCCCGGATAAAAGTCAAAAAGATATTTAAGATTTTTTCCTCCATTTTTGGCATATTGAAATTCATCAAGGATAATATTTCTGTTTGGCTCAAGATAAAGCTTGGCGAAAGATTTAATGTCATTTTCGAAAAGAGTGAGAATATCCTCGTCCTCAAAACTTAAAAAAATACTTTGAGGCAGTTTTTCCTTAAGATGAAGCAATAAAGTCGTTTTTCCACTCCGCCGGGGACCCCCAATGGCTAAAATTTGGGGAAGGGAGAGATATTTTTCCAACGTTTTTTCCAAATCACGGGGAATATATTGGGATCCCTCTCCAATTTTAGTAGGCTTATTATTGGACATCGCTCCAATTTTAGCAAGGTAATTTAAGGGTTGTCAAGAGGTTTTCCGATCCGGGATCGGAATAGCTATGACGAACCGGTAATTTATTCCAAAACAAGATGTTTAATTTGTTCAAGTTGTCTTTGATAATCCTTTCTGTCCAAAACAAACTCTTTATAATTTTCTGTTTTTATATTATCCATGATTGTTGAGGGGTCGGCAAGTCCTTGCTTTTCTCCCAGATAGATTTCGTAAGAAGAGTAAGGGTAGTCTTTGGGATTTTCTACTAAGTAGCTGGAGACTGGGTTAAGATGAATATAGCGGGAGAGATGTAAAAGTTGTTCTTCATTTTCCACCCGCACCGCCTTAAAGTTTCCCTCAAAAACCGGCCCTCGGCTCTGGTATTTAAGAGTAAAATAATGGGCATAGCTATTGAGGAGTTTTTGCATGAATTGGCGAATTCCTTTATCTTTTTCCTGGCGGAGAATAAAATGAAAATGAGTAGGCAGCAAACAGTAGGCGATAACCGTTACCAGTGGTTGACTTAAATCCAAAGGATATTTTTTCTTTTGAATTCGGTAAAAAGAAAATTTAACGGGAGGATTGGGTTGAAGATAAAATTGCGCTGCCTCCAAAAACAATTGATAATCATAGTGACGTTTAAAAATAGGAAGTCCGCGGACGCTTCGGTTAAAAACATGATAAAACTCGCCGGTCGCAAGGATGGTTTTTCTCAAAGCCATAATAATAGGCAAACGATCCCGGATCGTCAGAATAGATCGTCAGAATAGTTGAAGATGTGTTATAATATCTGGCAAATGGCGAAAAACTATCATCCTTCGGAAATCGAGCCCAAGTGGCAAAAAATCTGGGAGAAAAACAGGCTTTTTTGGGAGGTTGAGGAGGGGAAGCCGAAGAAATTTTACGCCCTGGTTGAGTTTCCTTATCCCTCGGGAGAAGGTCTTCATATGGGTCACGCTTTTACGATGACGATTATGGATGTTTTAGCCAGGAAAAAGAGGATGGAGGGAGCAAATGTCTTGTATCCGATGGGTTGGGATGCCTTTGGTTTGCCAACAGAAAATTATGCTATCCGCACCGGAATTCACCCGGCAGTTGCCACCGCCAAAAACACCGCCCGCTTCCACCAGCAAATGAAGCGTTTGGGTTTTTCCTACACTTGGAGTCGGGAAATAAATACCACCGATCCCGCTTATTATCGCTGGACCCAATGGATTTTTTTGCAATTTTTCAAGCATGGCTTAGCCTATAAAGCTCAAATGCCGGTTGGTTGGTGCCCGGGCTGCAAAATTATTTTGGCAAATGAGGAGATTGTTAATGGCCGTTGCGAGCGCTGTGGGGCTGAAGCTGAGCGGCGGATGCAGAAACAATGGCTTTTGCGAATTACCGCCTATGCCGATCGGCTGATTGATGATTTAAAGTTGGTTGACTATCCTGATTTTGTCAAAGAAGCGCAAATAAACTGGATTGGGAGAACCCAAGGGATAATTATTGATTATCCGGTTGTTGACGAAAAAGGCCGGCCTTGTCCAGAGGTAGAAAAAGTTTCCTGTTACACCACCCGGCCAGACACGAATTTTGGGGCAACTTTTGTAGTTATTGCCCCGGAACACCCGATACTCGCTTCGCTCGTAAATTCTAAATTCCAAATTCCAAAATCCCAAATAAGTGAGATCGAAAACTATATCAAAATGTCAAAAAAGAAATCGGAAATGGAGCGGACGGCTTTGGAGAAAGAAAAAACCGGGGTGTTTACTGGCTGGTATGCCTTAAATCGCCTGACCGGCCGGCGGATGCCGATTTGGGTGGCCGATTTTGTGGTTTTGACCGCGGGCACAGGAATTGTTGTTGGTGTCCCGGCTCATGACGAGCGTGATTTTGCTTTTGCTAAAAAATATGGCTTGGAGATTATTCCGGTAATTAAACCGGCAAAAGGGGAGTGGGATTTTTCCAAAGCCCCATTTACAGAGATTGAGGGCGGGGTGGTTTTTAATTCTGACTTTTTAAATGGTTTGCCGGCGGCGAAAGCAATTGAAAAAATCAGCGATTATTTGGAGAAAAAGGGCTGGGGTAGGCGAGCGGTAAATTATCACTTACGCGACTGGATTTTTTCCCGCCAGCATTATTGGGGAGAGCCAATTCCAATGGTTTGGTGCCAAAAATGCGCCAAAAATAAAATTACTTATTTCCGGTCCCAACTTTTAAAAAACAAACCTAAGGCGGCAGTTTTTATTGATGATGCTAATCTTTTTTACGCCCAGAAAAAAGAAGGCTGGCGAGTTGATTTAAGAAAATTAAAAAATCTTTTTGCGGAGAGCTTTTCCCTACTTAAAGTTAATTATTATTTAACTACCCCTCAAAAAAATGACCCCGCCTGGCAAAAAACGAAAAAATTTATTGCCCAGCTTCAGAAAAACTATAAAGACTTTTTAAAGGTTAAAACTAAACCCTTAAAATATATTTTTGATCCTCAAATGGGAAAGACAATTAAAAAAGGCAATGTTGATAGCGAAATAATTTTGGATGTTTTGGAGACAGAAAAAGATGTTGATCTGGTAGTTATTGTCAGCGGCGATAGCCACTATTTGTCGTTAGGCAAAAAATTGCTAAAGAGAAGCAAAAAAGTCCTTTTTGTCGGTTTTGAGGAAAATATGGCTTGGGAACTGAGACAAATGAAGCACTTGTATTTAAACCGCATTCGAGAAAAGATAGAATTTGGCGCAAAAAAAGCCCCAGCAAAAACTGGGGTACCGTTACTGGATTATTTATATCACAAGGAACTTTGTTTGTCAAGG
>JBNAVS010000045.1:0-4828 GCA_049700235.1 Microgenomates group bacterium | reverse complement strand
CGATTTTCATAAATCCATAAGGGTATCTGATTAAAACTAATCTCTTTTATTTTAACAAAGCCAGCCTCGTTCAGCCAATTTGGAATCTTTCTTGAAGGGTCGTATAAATCGGCCAAATAAGAAGTATAAGCAACTTTATTACCTTCAATTTTCTCAAGATAATTACCAAGTATAACTTTATCTTTATCTTCTATCGGTCTTGTTCCTTCTCCTACAGCAATCAAATTTTTTCCTCCCCCATAATAAACCAATGGCCAAGAAAAAGTATCTGAAGAAATTACTATAGGCAATTGTTCTTTTTTAAGGTATCCAGCCACTCCCCGCCAATCTTCTCGCCAAAAATAGGGATTAAAATAATAAACCCTCAAAGAAACCAAATTAACGGCCACTATTAATCCTGCTATGATGTTACGCATCATCATAGTATTAACGCTGGAAACACCATAAGCTAAAAGTAAGTAAAATGCCGGCAAAACTAAAAGTAAACGAAAAGGTTGGTAGTTGGGAACGAAAAGGGAAGCAATCCAAGCAATAAAAACCGGAATTGTTAACCAAAAGATAATTAGCAATTGAGCAATTAAGCAATTTTTTTTAATTACTCCTTTCAAAATTACTCCCCCATATATCAATCCCAAAATCCCCACTACTGCGGCATATAATCTCTTATCAAAAATTGTAATTCTTCCAATGGCAAATTTAGCAAAAGTCAACGGCAATACTTTCCAGAAATTCAAATTCACCAAACTACCCCATCCCGGCAAAATTTTAACTGCCTCCCAACCTGTTTGTAACTGCCCCCACAAAATCGGCAAACAAGGAAGATAAAAAAGAAATATAGCAATATAGAGATTTAGAAATTTAGAGAAATAGAGATTTAGATTTTTACGAAAAATTATCAAACCGGTAATTACCTGCGCCAATAAAACCAAAAACCCAAAATAATCAGAATAAAGCAGGAGAATAGTTGAAAAAAAATACCCCATTTTTAATCCGTAATCCGTTAATTCGCAATTCGTTAATTTGTTAATAATTTTAATAAAGAAATACATCGAGAGACTGGTTAAAAATGTCGCCAAGGCGTACGGTCTGGCTTCTTGAGAATAATAAATATGAAATTGAGAAGTTGCCAGAAAAATCGCCCCAATCAATCCGTTAATCCTTAAATTCGTTAGTCCGTTAATAAATAATTCGTTAATAATCAAATAAACAACAAAAACCGTTGCTGTCCCAAAAATCACCGACGGCAATCTCATCGCTATTTCGCTGCTCCCAAACAAATGTGCCCACCCCCACATAAAAAGATGATACAAAGGTGGATGAAAATCACCTCGAAGTTCCGCAAAAAGATTTAAAAAAGTTCCTTTTGAAGTTATTGCCTGCACCGCCTCATCAAGCCACAAGGACTGATTGAGATTTATTAATCTAAAAATCAGAGCAGTAAATAAAATAAAAAAAATCATTGCTGTTTTTTATAAACAAGATTCTGAAAGAAATTAAAATACATTTTTGCTACTTTATCATTGGTGTATTTCTCCAATATCTCTTCTCTTGCTCTCTTTCCTAATCTGCTTCTTTCTTGAGGATTTTTAATTAAAAACAAAATTGCTTTTAATAAATTCTGGTGGTTTTTCTTTTTGACCAATAGCCCATTTACTCCACTTTTAACCATTTTATTAATTCCTCCAATATCTGTGCCTACAACCGCCATTCCACAACTCATTGCCTCCAGTACCGATAATGCTGTTCCCTCAGGATGTACAGATGGATAAACAAAAATATCACCCACTTTTAAAAACTTAGCCACTTCCTCTCTTTTTTTACTCCCCAAGAATTTAATATTTTTAATCCCATTTTTCTTTATAAATTTTTTTAACTTATCTTCTACTGAATCTGGCTGATTTTCTCCTGAGCCTATAATAAATAAAATGGAATTTGGCTCTATTTCTTCTAAATCTCTCCAGGCTTCAAATAAATATGCAAGTCCTTTTCTTTTCACCAGTCTTCCGCAGAAAATAACAATAACTTTATTTAAAGGAAGATTTAACGCTTGTCTTATTTTCTTTTTTTCCTCACTAGTGGTAGGTTTAAATAATTTCTCATCAACGCTATTGGTAAATTCTTTTATTTTCTCTTTTTTAATCCCTAACTGCTGCAGCTCCCTTACTACCTCTGGCGTATGGGCCGTATAAAAATCGGCCGTTTTAGCTATCCATAAACGAATTTTTATTAAAGGATGGACAATTTCTTTAGGAGCAAGGGCTTTGGGACCTGAAAAAATTAGTTCTCCCGGCGTGGCAACCTTACCCCCAACAGGCTTTCTTAATAATTTGCCTGCCAAAATTGCCGTAGACCCAAAAATATTAGCCAGTCCACCGTTAACATAAATTAAATCAAATGAATGTCTGAAACGAAAAAGGAAAAAAAATAAGGCTAATCCCCCAAAATAATCAGCTATTCTTCCACTTCCGGGAATTCCTATTCTAAAAACACTAAAACCCTCTTTAAATTTTTCAAAGAGAGGCAATTCTTTCTTCCATCTTTTAGTTACTACCGAAACATCTCCACCAAAAGAAACAAATTTTTCCGAAAGCTGATAGCACTGAGTTTCCGAACCTCCAATTAAAGGGAAAAACCTCTCAATTACCATTAAAATTTTCATTCTTTATTCAAACCCCCAAGAATAAACTTCTGCCGGCCATTTATTCCAATCGGGCGAAAACCAAGCCGCTTCTTCTTTTTCTTCAAACCTCAAATTTTTCCTTACATACTCAACAAACCCATCGGGATAAAAACGAAAATTGTGTTCTATCAAAACAACAAATCCCTGGGGATAAATTTTAGTCACCTCCTTAAATTCTTCTAAATCATGAATAAATACTGCCCCACTATTTATATTTACCCTTTTTTCGGAAGAGACATCTTTTCTGGGAATAAACAATTTTTTACCTTCTCCCAAATACCACGCAGGCATATCATGGCTAATATCGACAATCGCTACCGAGTCAATTTGTTCTCCGGCTATTTTCTTGATTGATTCGTAAATCCCTTTATAATCAATCTCGGGAATTTCCCTCATATCAAAATTTAAAGTATAAAAATTTTTAGGTTTTAGAGAAAACTTATTTCCGTTGCCAACAATAAATAAAATTAAAAAAAGAAAAAACCAAAATGATTTTTCCCTCCTACCAATAAATTTTTGGCTAATTAGATATAAAGAATAAGAAGTGAGCAAAAACAAAATTGGAAATACCGGCAACGCATATTTTTCAAAAGGAACCCCAACCAAAAAAGAAACACAAAAAAGATAAGTAATCAAAAAGGCTAAGAATAAAAGGGCTATTTCTCTTTTCTTCTGAAGAAAAAGAACAATTAGCCCAAGCACCCCCAAAAAGGTAATTAAAGTATATTGTCGCCAAAATAAAGAATGATAATAGGGAATAAACCCCATTGTTAACTTAAAATTGCTGATTTTATCCCGCCAAATAATTTTTAAAGTAGGATAAAGATTGGTTAGAAGCAAAAGAATAAACACTAGAATAATTACTCCAAAGATGAAAAACTTTCCGGAAAACATTTTTCTTACAAAGTTTTTATGAAAAGGAGCATAAACCATAAATACTGGATAAATAATTAAACCCAAAGTATGAGTCCAAACACCAATTAAAGAAGAAAGCAGGAAATAGAAAAAATAGCGGAGTTTTTCTCTTGAAAAAAACAAATAAACAAACAATATTGATAAAAGATAAAAAAATTCTAAAATTACATAACCTCTTGCTTGTCTCGACCAGGCAATTTCTATATAAGAAAAAGCCATTAAAAAAGCCGCCCCTAATCCTACTTCCTTCCCAAAAATTTTTTCTCCAACCAAGTAAATAACTAAAATTAAAAAGGTGCCAAATATAACCTCAGGCAATCTGGCAGAAAACTCATTAATTCCAAAAATTTTAAAACTTAAAGCCGTCAAATAATGAGTAATAAAATAAGAGTTTTCCATATACCCTGTGGTGGCGATTTTTGGCAAGCCAATTTCCAAAACCCCCCGAGCAAATCTCGCTGTCGAAGCCTCATCTGTCCAAAAAGAATAGTTTAACCAAATCCCATTAATCCTAAAAATAAAACCGAGTATAACCAAACCTAAAACAGTAATCTTAACTTTATATTTATCAAGAAATTTTCTAATATCTTCCATTCTTACTTCTTAAAATTTTTATCACAAAGCCATTGTTAGTAAGGAATCCAAAAAATTCGCTAATCCCCAAAGCTAAAACTGCTCCCACCAACGAAAACTTTGGAATCAACAACAAACAAAGCCCCAGATGAAGAATAAACTTCCCTCCTAACCACCACACAAAATCTTTCACTAAAGGAGTATTTTGAATTATATTTCCCGGTAAAGCGTTTAAAAAAAATAAAGTAGCAACTAAACCTAACCCCTTCATTGTTTCCACCCCCCCCAAATAATTCTTGCCATAAGAGATTTTAATAATCTGAGGAGAGAAAAACCAAAAAATTAAAGTGTAAAAGGCAGAAAAAAGAAAAATTAAACCCAACGACTTTATATAATTTTTTCCTACCCTCTTTTTGTCTTCGTTTAAAAGCCGAGCTGTTTGGGGAAATAAAGCCAAAGCAAAACTTTGAGGAATAAGCAAAGTTGCTTCTAAAAACTTAAAAGCAGAAGAGTATATTCCAGTATAATACGGTCCTTTTAGATTATTAATTACCACTATACCCATCCTCATATAAAAAACAGCAATTATTGTAAGCATAGCAAAAACCCAAGACTCCCTCAAAATTTTTTTCCAAAATTCGCCGTCAACTTCGATTCTAA
>JBNAVS010000044.1:0-4887 GCA_049700235.1 Microgenomates group bacterium | reverse complement strand
GCAGGGAGTTGATTATTCCCGCTTACAGATGATTGTTGCCGTTTTGACGAAAATGCTTCGCTTGCCTTTAGGCGGTTTTGATATTTATGTTAATGTTACTGGGGGTTTAAAGATTGAGGAGCCGGCGGCTGATTTGGGGATTGCCTTGGCAATTTATTCTTCTTTCAAAAACATCGCCTTGCCTGCAAAAACTGTTTGTTTTGGCGAGTTGGGGCTATTGGGAGAGATAAGGGAGGTAGGGCAGGCGGAAAAAAGAAAAAAAGAATCCCGGAGGTTGGGTTTCCCTAATATTATTTCCCCAGAGAAATTCTCCTCGATAAATCAAGCAGTGAGGCAATTAACCTAATTAACCTAATTGACCTAATCAATGACTAATGTCTAATCACCAATGACCAAAAATTTTAGACATTGGGCATTTAGTCATTGGGATTTGATTAGAAATTAGAAATTGGGAATTAGAGATTTTCTGGTTATCCACAGTTTTCAATTTTTGTTTAGAAGTGGTAAAATCAAGGCTAAATTGACCCCTCAAAATGCTATAGGACTATCAATTTTTCAGGAGTTTTTTATTATAGGCTTGACAAATTAGGAAAAATGTGGTATTTTGGAAAAATGAAAGAAGAGCATCGCTATCGCTACCGAGTAGAAGTCTGGCACGAATAGAGATGCTCTCCGAAAGGTTGTTAAGTCAGGACAGGTGACCTAACAAACCAATTTGACAATACCATAAAAATCAAATTTTGTCAATGGTTTTTCTGCCTTGAGGGGGAGGGTGGTGTGTAGGGCATCGCGTAAAAACGCGCCCTATTGGTCAAAAAGAACGGGAGTGGTGTGTAGGGCAGGCGCACCACTTCCTTTCTTGGGGATCAGGATTGGAGGGCGCGTTTACGCGATAGCCACGTGACTCGCCAAAGGCGAGTTTTACGTGGCAGGCGCATCACCTTCCTCTTGAGGGCAGAAATTGGGTCTTGACAAATAAGTGACAAGTTGGTTTAATAGACTCGGAAGTAAAAAATCTTTGGATGAAGAAAATTTCCCCGCTGAAGTTAACAAATTCTAAATTGCGAGCTTTGTCTGGAATTTTTGCTAATTTTTCTGAAGTGTTTTTGGCATCAATGGTGATCCCTATATTTTTTGCGAAGGTTGATTTGGGAAGAATAATTGTGTTAATATTGGGTGTAGCCTTAACACTTATTTCGGCGTTATTGGCTTTAATGTTTGCTGAGAAAGGAAAGATATGATTTTTGATAACATTACTATGGGGATGTTGCTTTTTTATATAGCTGGGGCGCTGATTATGATCCTCTTTGCCCTGATTTATTTAATATCTAAAAGGTAATAGCTTTTTAAATTGTCTTGATGCCTAAAAAGACTCAGCCACTTTCCATTGACGAGTTGATTGGGTCGCCGGTTAAACTAGTTGACCAGGTTGACCAAGTTAATCAAGTTGACCAAGTTAATCAAGTTAATCAAGTTAATCAGGGGACCAAGGTTAAGCAGGGGAATAATTTTGATGGTTTGGTTGACAATCGGGTAATTCCTGATGCTGGGGTGCCAACCCAATATATGGAAGGGGTTTTGGATACCTCGCCTGAAGGCCATGGCTATTTGCGGCCAAAATTTGTTCCCTCCTCCCAAGATGTTTATATTTCTTTATCGCAAATCCGCCGCTTTAGTTTGCGGCCAGGAGATATGGTTGGCGGCCAGGTACGGGCGCCAAAAGAAAAAGAGCGTTATCATGGGCTTTTGAAGGTAGAAAAGATCAACGGGGTTGAGGTTGACAAGGTTGGGGAAAGGCCTTATTTTGAAAATCTCACTCCAATTTATCCAAACAAGCAGATTAAGTTAGAAACCGGAAAAACCCCGCTTTCGACAAGAATGATTGATTTGATTTCTCCGATTGGCAAAGGTCAGCGGGGCTTGATTGTTTCTCCGCCAAAGGCAGGGAAAACCTGGCTTTTGAAGGATATTGCCAATGGGATTACCAAAAACTATCCGGAAATTCATTTGATGGCGGTTTTGGTTGGAGAAAGGCCAGAGGAGGTAACTGATATTTCTCGGTCGGTGAAAGGCGAGGTAGTTGCTTCAAACTTTGATGAACCGCCAGAGCACCAAACCCGGGCGGCCGAGATTGCTTTGGAGCGGGCAAAAAGGCTGGTTGAGCTGGGTAAAGATGTAGTGATTTTGTTGGACTCAATTACGCGGTTGGCAAGGGCTTATAACTTAAGTATTCCTACTTCGGGACGGACTTTGACCGGAGGATTTGACCCGGCAGCCTTATGGCCGCCGAAGCGCTTTTTTGGGGCGGCGCGCAATATCGAAAATGGCGGTTCGCTAACAATTATTGGCACTTGTTTGATTGAGACCGGTTCGAAAATGGATGATTTGATTTATGAGGAGTTTAAGGGAACGGGCAATATGGAGCTTCATTTAGTAAGAAGCCTGGCAGAGCGGCGGGTTTTTCCGGCAATTGATATCCAGCGTTCGGGGACGAGGCAGGAAGAGTTGCTTTACGATCCTAAGATTTATCCCAAGATTGTTACCATGCGGCGGATGATTGATATGTTGGGAGCAGAGGAGAGGACCGAGCGGCTAATTGACCGCCTTTTAAAAACCAAATCCAACGCCGAATTTTTAAAGACCCTCAGCCAAGGCTAAAAAAGCAACACCGGGTGTTGAATTATATTTGAACACCGGGTAAATTACCTTTCCAGCAATTGGTGTTTGATGATTTCTAGATTCCTTTGAAAGTCAGCCTGATTGAAGACAAACTCTCGATATGCTACCGGGGTTTTAAAATAGGCATAAATTAATTCTTTTTGACAGAACCCAAAACCTTCCGGATTCAGATACTCTCCTAAAGAAGAATGAGGGTAGGCAAGGAGATTTTTTAAACTCTTTACTACAAAACTTGAGTAAGGATTTAGATGAATATAGCGCGTAAGGTGAATAAGTTGGGTTTCATTCTCAACCCTGATTGCTTTAAACCGACCTTCAAAAAGACTCCCTTTTCTTTCATTTTTAATATTAAAATATTTTGAGTAGCTGTCAGTGGTTAGACGAATAAAGTTGAGGATGCCATTGTTTGCCTTTTGTTTTAAAAGGAAATGAAAATGGTTGGGCATAAGGCAATAGGCAATGATTTCTACCCAAAAATCTTTTTTTTGCCCAAGATCAACAAACAGCTGTTCTTTCTGCTTTTTGGACAGATTGAGAAATTTAGAGAATTGAAAGGGAACCTTTTGGTTTTGATAATAGCGAAAGGTGAGGGTGAATCTTTGATAATCTTTATTGTTGGTAAAAATTGGGATAGCACCCACCCCGCGGTTAACAACATGATAGATCTCTTCAGTCACAAGAGGGATTTTTCTTAATGACATAATTTTTTTTAACACATTTTTCCCGATGTGTCAATAGGAATCAACACCCGGTGTTGACTTGCTTGACGGGAGGGGTTTTCTGTGTTATCCTATTTTGCTAATGGGCAAAACTTCGTTGCCGGAGGATTTTTGGCAGTTTTTGTGTAGTTTAGGGCGTTATTTTAAATACCGGGCAGGGCAGGCTTTTTTGATTTTTGAGCGGCTAAAATCTTGGCTAGCGGCCCGGCTTTATCAACAACGCGGCCGTTGGGCAAGGCCTTTTATCCACTTGGGAATGGCCATTTTGGTTGTTGGCGGCATCACCTTGGGCCCAACTTTAATTGAAGAAAATCTTTCCGATCCCTGGAGGGAGTCAGTTGTTTCTTTCCCGGTTCTTTCCGCCGCTGTGGCCGAGGATTTAGAAACCTCGACTTTGGTTTCCGTTAAGCCCCGGTCTGGAGTGATTGAATATACAGTTAAACCGGGTGATACAGTTTCCACCATTGCCGAGAAATTTGGGGTTTCCGTTGATACCATTCGTTGGGAAAACGATTTAAAGTCAGTTAAAGATATCAAGCCTGGCCAGGTTTTGCGGATTTTGCCAGTTTCCGGCGTTCGCCACAAAGTCAAATACGGCGAGACAATCTATTCAATCGCCAAAAAATATCAAGTCGACCCCCAGGTGATTGTTGATTGGCCTTATAATTCTTTTGCCAATGATGAGACTTTTGCCTTGGCCGTTGGTCAGGAGCTGATTATTCCTGAGGGAATCAAACCCAAGGAAGTACCAACTACTCCCCGACCAGCTTATTATGCTCAGGTTCCGGGAGCGGGGACGGGCACTGGTCAGTTTGTTTGGCCGACTTCCGGTCGTATTTCTCAGGGCTTTTCCTGGCATCATAAGGCAATTGATATTGCCAACAAAGATGCTCCGGATATTTTGGCGGCAGATGGGGGAACGGTGGTTGTTGCCGGCTGGCAGGCACCGACCGCCTATGGAAATCATATTATTATTGACCACGGCAATGGTTTGACAACTTTATATGCCCATTTATCCCAACTTTATGTGAGTTCGGGCCAAAAAGTCGCCAAAGGTCAGGCAATTGGCAAAATGGGGACGACAGGAAGATCAACTGGTATCCACCTTCATTTTGAGATCCGCCAGGGTGGCGTTGCCCAAAACCCCTTAAATTTTCTAAAATAAATGTTATAATTGTTATAACCGTTATAACTGTTATAAATCTGGGCCTGTAGCTTAATTGGCTAAAGCGTCCCGCTCGCAGCGGGAAGATTGGCGGTTCAACTCCGCCCAGGTCCACTTCGGGCGCCAAAGGCGACCCCAGTGTAAGCACCAGAGGGGTTCACCCTGAGGAGCGAAGCGTGCGCTCGATGAGAAACATCGTTTACACTTCTGTATCAAACCATATCAAGAGGTTTAGGCAGGAGGTAGACGATGAGAAGAAGAGATAAAGATAGATTAAACAGCGCTGGTAGTTTTTCTTTAAGATATAATCTCCCATATTACTTT
>JBNAVS010000043.1:0-5003 GCA_049700235.1 Microgenomates group bacterium | reverse complement strand
CCAAATTAATCACCTTAATCATCGGGTTTAAAGCCGGGCCGGCAGTATCTTTCAAAGGGTCGCCAACCGTATCGCCAACCACCGCCGCTTTATGTTCTTCTGAACCCTTACCTCCCAAGTTTCCTGCCTCAATGTATTTTTTAGCATTATCCCAAGCGCCGCCACCGGTGGCCATAAAAACCGCCAGTAATTGCCCTGATAAAATCACCCCCGCTAAAAACGCTCCCAAAGCCTCTACTCCCAAAAGCAAACCAACCAAAATTGGCGAGGTAATGGCAATTACCCCAACCGGAAGCAATTCTTTTTGGGCGGCTTGGGTACACAAAGCCACTGGCCGGCTGTAATCTGGTTTGTTTTTCCCCAGCAACAATTTCAGCTCCTTAAATTGGCGGCGAACCTCTTCAATAATTGTTTGGGCCGAGCGGGAAACAGCATTAATCAAAAGCGAAGAAAACAAAAAGGGCAAAGCTCCCCCAACCAAAAGGCCAACAAAAACCCGAGGTTCAGAAACTCTAATTCCCCCACTTAAAACTCCCGGGGCAACCTTATTTACATCAGAAATAAAAGCCCCAAACAAGGAAATGGCGGCAATCACCGCCGAACCAATCGCCACCCCTTTGGTAATCGCTTTCGTCGTATTTCCCACCGCATCCAATTTTGCCAAAATTTGTTGGGCTTTTTCCCCAAACCCGGCCATTTCCCCAATTCCCCCGGCATTATCGGCAATTGGGCCGTAAGAATCCATCGCCACATTGTTTCCTGTCAAGGTCAACATTCCAATTCCGGTCATTGCCACCCCATACAAAACAAAATCTGCCGGCTGGCCGCTGTAAATTAATAAAGTAATTCCCACTATCCCGGCAATGAGCAAAATTGCCCAAACAGAAGAAGACATTCCCACTGCCAAACCAGATAAAATCGTTGTTGCCGGACCAGTTTTTGTTGACCGGGCAATACTTAAAACCGGCGAGTAACGATAATCGGTAAAAAATTCTGTTAATCTGCCAATTAAAACCGCCAGAAAAACCCCGGTCAAAGTTGAGGCAAAAGCCCGCCACTCTCCCATATAACCCCAGGAAACTACTCCAAAACCAAAAACAGAAATCAAAGCGGAGGTATAAAAGCCGCGATTAATTGCTCCCATTGGATCCTCCCTCTCTTTCTGTCCCCGAACAAAATATGTCCCCACAATAGAAGAGACCACCCCAATCCCCCGAACTAATAAAGGAAAAACAATCCATTTTACCTCACCCGTTAAGTGCCATAAGGCTAATCCCAAAATTAAAGCAGAAACAATCGTTACCTCATAAGATTCAAAAATATCAGCCGCCATTCCGGCACAATCTCCAACATTGTCCCCTACCAAATCGGCAACCACCGCCGGATTTCTCGGATCATCTTCAGGAATCCCTTTTTCCACTTTTCCTACCAAATCCGCTCCCACATCAGCCGCTTTGGTATAAATTCCTCCCCCAACCCGCATAAACAAGGCTAAAAGCGTTCCTCCAAAGCCAAAACCCAACAAAGCATCGGGAGCTGCTTTTCTAAACAAAATAAAAATCAGCGTTCCCCCCAAAAGGCCTAAGCCATCAGTCAGCATTCCGGTAATTGTTCCTGCCCGATAAGCAAATTTTAAAGCCTGAGGATAATCAAGTTTTTGGGCCGCTCCGGCAACCCGCAAATTTCCCTCAACTGCCATCCTCATTCCCAACCGGCCAACCAACAAAGAAAAAATTGCTCCCATCAAAAACGCTCCCGCCCGACCAAAAGCAACAATTACCCGGGCTTTATCTCCAAACTCCATTAAGGCTTCTGAGGAAGGAGGAACAATCCAAACGCTTAAAAAAAGCAAAATTGTTAAAAGCCCAACTCCCAAACGGATTTTTTGCCATTGGGAGTCTAAATAGGCCTCGGCGCCATCTTTTATTCCTCTCCAAACCAAAAGCCCATTTTTACTGATTTTCGGTTTTTCGGCCAGTATTTGCCGGCGCAACCAAAAGGCATACAAAAGCCCCAAGACAGCAATTCCCAAAACTCCAAAAATGGCAATGTTTTCAAAAAAAGAAAACTCCCCAAGCATAAGGAAATATTAAACCATAAAAAATTTTTACCGTCAACCCCTCTGACCTATTTCAAAGTGATAGCTTAGTTGTGTTTTTTATTCTTCTCTGCTAAAATTTTTTAAGAATGATTACCAATTTCCAAAAGCAAAAAATATCGCAATATTTTAGCAAACAGCCAGTGGAACTGGTTTATCTTTTTGGTTCTCAAGCAGAAGGCAGAGTTACTTCCTTAAGTGATTATGATTTTGCCGTTTTGTTTGCCGAGAATTTGTCCCCGGAACAGCGTTTTGATTTAAAGTTAAAATTTATGGGAGACTTGGGAGAAATTTTAGGCACAGATAAAGTGGAGGTTTTGGACTTAAACCAAGCACCAGCAGCTTTTCGTTATTCTGCTTTTGCTCCCCGTCAGGAAATATATGTCAGAAATGAGGCTAAAAGAGTTGATTTTGAAACACAAACAATGAGCGATTATTTTGACCGGCAATATTTCCTCCGTCGTCATTCCTTAAACAGTTTAGCCAATATTGCTAAGGAGGGGTTTAAATGAGTGAAGATGTAGTTGACAAGATCAATGCCCGCCTTGAGGTATTAAAAGAATATGTTGAGATTTTGAGGTCCTTAAAGGGTGTTACAGGAAGGGAATTGAAGAAAAATCTTGACAAAAGAGCCAAAGCCGAGCGTTTTCTTCAGTTGGCTATCGAAGCTTGTGTGGATATTGCCGAGCTGGTAATTTCCGATCAAAGATTGCCGACCCCAAAGACCAGTAAGGAAGCAATAGAAACTTTAGGTCGCCAAGGAATTTTGGATAAAGAGTTTGCTTTCCAATTTGCTCCTGCCGTCGGCTTGCGGAACATTTTAATCCATGATTATTTGAAAATTGATTACGATCAGGTGGCGGAGAAAATCAATAATCGGTTAGGGGATTTCGAAAAATTTGCCCAACAGATCGCCAAGTGGTATTCCTAACTTTTTGACGATCCGGGATCGGTTGTCTATTGACGATCCGGTAAACCGCTGGTTGATTTAGGCTCTTAAAAAAGATTTTAAAAGTCGGTAAAATTTTTCCAAACTTTCAAGGTCAATCCATTCATTGTTTATATGAGAACCACTGCAAACAGGCTTAAACATAATTACAGGAATTTTTCTTTCAGAGAAAAACCTTCCGTCGGAGGCCCCATGCTCTTTTTTTATTTTTAATCTAATCTTTTCCTTCTTAGCCACATTTTGAATTTTTTTAAAATAAAAATTATTAGAATCGTTTGTTAACGGACTCCCTCTCGCCAAAATTTCCCATCTTACTCCCTTTTCTCTCTTAATCTCATTATTAACTAAATCCAAAATTTCTGCTTCGTCATCAATTTTCGGAAATCGAAAGTCCAACTGCATCATTCCCTCGTCCGCTACTTTATTGGTAGCATCCCCTCCTCTTAAAACCCCCAAATTAACTGTCGGTCGCCAATTATCCTTCGCTGTCACCCTCGGCAAAGAATTTTTAATATTTTGGTAAATTCTTATCAATTTATCTAAAGCATTATCTCCCCTCCATGGCTCACTTCCGTGGGCTGCTTTCCCCTTTGCCACAAACCTCAAATGCAAAACTCCCTTTTCTGCCAAAATCAAAGAAAAATTTTCCCCCCCATCAGGAATAATCGCGCAACTGCAAGAATATTTTTGCCTACCCAAAAGATATTGAACGCCGTCAAATCCTCCAATCTCCTCATCAGTAGTCAGCATTAAAGCCATATCAACCCCTCGCAACTCAGAGTCTCTCATTAATTCAATCATTGCCGCCACCGTCCCCTTCATATCACTCGCCCCCCTAGCGTAAATCTTTCTTCCTTTTATTATTGGAGTAAAGGCGTAGGGGTAGTTTGCCGGAACCACATCCAGATGACCATTTAAGATATAATGATAATGTTTTTTGTGCCTTCTGGCGGCAACCAAAGATAAGCTACTCTTATTAGAGAAAATTCTTACTTTTAACCCGCCCCTTTCTAAATAACCACGAACAAAATTAAAGCAAGCCTCAATTTCTTTTGGATAGTCTCTGCTGCTTTTAAATCTAAGTAAATTTTTAAGCAATTTCAAAAAACTATGGCTAATCATTTTTAGACAATCGCCTCCTTTGCTTCATTAAAAAGTCTTTCTGCTTTTTGAGGACTTTCTCCTATTGTCGCTAAAGCGGTTTCCCAGTTGCCTGCTTCTTTTTCTCTTGGCGGAACCATCACTAAAACTCCTTCCGAACTTCCATCTATTCCAAATCTTGGAACTTTCTCTTCCTTCCACCTTTCTAAAATACTTTCGGTTGAAGAAAGTCGTGTCAACACATGATCTATCTGATATATTCCGGGGGCGTTCAATGGATTGACTCCGGCTAAAGAACGATTATCCCAACCAAGCATTCTTGCCACATGAGCTAAAGCAAATCTAAAAGCATCCCAGCGGGTATTCGACTCGCTTGCCGCTAAAACTTCTCCTAATTGCGGGTTGTACCCTAAGATAAAATCAACATCAGAAGGCCCAATATAACCTTCTTTTTGTAAAAATTCAAACCATTTTTCAGCATAAGTAATCATTGCTTTTTGTTGTTCATGCTCAGCCGGCCATTTAAACCCCAAATAGTCGTGGGTTGCCGGATCCAAAACCTGTTCAAACAAGCCATAAGTAAATGGCTTTCCTTCAGGAGGAATAAATCCGCTAACTGTATGACTGGCTATTAATTTCAAAAGTGGAGCGACGGCAATCTTACTTCCCCTTCTTCCCTTCAACCACTGAATTAGACTTTCTTCGGCAACTCCCGCTCGCACGGCTAAATTGCCTACCCCTCCCCCAGAAAGAGCTTCTTGGATGAAGGCCCCCCCAAATTCTTCCGCTTTTTTAATTATTTCCTTAGCAAGATTCCCTTCCTCTCCCTCCTCTATTTGGAAAAATTCTTGAGCA
>JBNAVS010000042.1:0-5112 GCA_049700235.1 Microgenomates group bacterium | reverse complement strand
GGGATTATTGGGGATTTTGGGGAAGATACTTCAGCTTTCTTTTAGAAAATCCCTTTTGGTTTTTGCCTCAGTGATTGCTGTTTTAGTTCATTCTTTCTTTAACAATACTTTGTTCTATCCTTGGGTGATGGGGTGGTTGGCAATTATTCTAGGAAGACTGTAAGTTCTTGCTCGATTTGGTTTCCTGCCTTATCGGTGGCGACAATTTTGATTTTATTTTCTCCCCTTACTAAAGTTAAAGAATAGCTAAATTTTCCCTCCGCTTCCATAATTGCCAAATGATCGTTGATTGTCACTGTTGCTTCCTCATCAGTTTTCCCTTTTACCTCAATACTTTTGGGAAAGCCATAAAAGGTAGCATTATCCTCCGGTTGAAGGACTTCAAGTTTCGGGGGAGTATTGTCAAAAATCACAATAATTTTTTCTGATGGTTGGCTTATATTTCCTGCCTTATCAGTGGCAACCGCGTAGATCTCGTTTCTGCCCGCAGTAATTTCTAAATTATTGATCTTAAAGCTACCATCGGATTCCGCTACAGTTTTTATTTGGGAAATCCCCCCGTTAAGAATTTCTATCGTTGCTGCCGGTTCGGCAAAACCGGAAAGACTAATTTTTGCGCTCGAAGTAGCTTCAGGAAGGGGAAGAATGATGGGAGGAGTGGGGGGAATTTTATCTTCGGAAGGAGGAACGACAGAAGAACTTCTAAGGTTTCCCAAAAATACTGAGAGTTTAATTAATGTGGGAAGCCCAAAATAAAAAATGGCAAGAACTAAAAGCAGGGTTAAAAGACTAAAAAAGACTGCCTGGCGGAGGTTTTTTGTTTTCTGTTTTCTTGCCAGCCTAGAAGGTAAAAATTTTTTCATCAGAGCTAGCGGTGGGAGTCGAACCCACGACCTTGGCTTTACGAAAGCCCTGCTCTGCCTCTGAGCTACGCTAGCTTACTTTATTTTAACAAAAAACGAAATCTTTTTAAAATATTGGTGAAGGTTAAGAATAATTTTTCCCAAATTGAAAGCTCAACTTTTTTAATCAAAGAAGGAACAAAGACTTTAATTTGATAACTACCGATTTTTTCCCAACCAACGGTAAATTGGCCAGGAGTAGTAGCAGCTTTAATTTGAAAATCTAAAAGACCTTCTTCATATGGTTTTAATATGGCAGAAAGAGTTGCAGGAGTGAGAGAAATTTCTTGACTGCTTGTTTGGGGAGAAAAAAAGAATCCCCCTTTTTCTCCTAAAATAGACTGACCGAGATTTTTAATAGGGATTGTGCCTTTAAAAACACCTTCGGTAAGCATAAAGGGAGGAATAATAAAATCTCCCAACTCATACTTTTCTTCTTGCGGAGGCCACCAGCTTCTTTTAGGTAAGTTTTTAATAATTTCATATTGAGGAAAACGATCACCATTTTCACCTATCCAGGAGAATTCGGCAAAAGGAGGTTGGGGATAGTTTAAAACAAAAGGAGTGACAGCAACAATCCGTTCGTCCTTTAGCCAAAGATTTTCAAAAGCAAGCTTAAAATAATCAGCTGCTAATTCGGGAGAAATAAACCTGGCGTTTTTACTTTTTAAATTTTCCTTTTTAAATCTTAAATTGTCTTTCACCCATCCTGTTTCTGTGACGAAAACCGGCAGTTCTTTTTGAAGATTGAAATATTTTTTAAGAATTGCCAGCTCCCATTGATAACCACGAATAGAAGTTTTACCTGTGTCTGTTGGTTTTCCTCGAAATCCATGGTTTGGATAAGAATGAGACGCCCAACCATCGAGGCGGTTAAAAATTCCCGGAATCTCTTTTTCCATTTTTTTCCAGAATTGAAAAGCCTCCATTGTTGAGGAAGAATTTAAAGCCGCTAAATCAAAACCGGCATTAAGAATTTTAAAATTGGGGTTAATTTGTCTAAGCTCGTTGGCAAAAGTATCTAAAATCCGGGCATATTCGGCGGGATTAATTTTCTTTCCCCATTCTTTTGCCTGATTTGGTTCATTAAAAATAATTACATATTGATCTTTTACTGGCCAGTTGAGGCTATTTAAAAATTTTGCCCATTTTTTAGCATCTTCCAAAAGGGGAGCGGTCCAACTCTCGTCTTCCTGGCGAGTAGCAATCCGAACTAAAGGAATAAGATGTCTTTCCCGGCATTTATCCATAAAGTTTTGCCATTTTTGAAAGTTTAAATCATCTTCCCGAATGACGATAGTAACATAACCCCAATTCCCTCCAGAAGAATTTACTAAATCAGCCGCTATATCTACTTCGTTTGCCTCAAGAATGTGAATACCAAACTTATTTCCCTGAGCAAAAGTCGGGAAAGCAAAATAAAAAAGTAAAAAGACAGCAGGAAATAGAAGAAAGATAATTTTTCTCACAAGAGCGGGAGACGGGATTTGAACCCGCGGCCTTCTCCTTGGGAAGGAGACGCTCTACCAACTGAGCTACTCCCGCAATGTAAAATTTTGCTTCGCAAAATCACATTGCAGGCGCGTAATATGCCACTAGGCGGATTTTACGCGCCGTATTCTACCTAGGTATTTTAAAGACATTGCCCGGATGAATCAAGTTCGGATTAACTAGATTATTTTCACGGGCAATTTTCACCCATTGGTAGCCGTCGCCGTAAGCTCGAACAGCAATTCCCCAAAGATGATCGCCCTTAACAACCGTATAGGTATCGCTGGTGATTGGTTCGGTTGTTCTGCTTTGTGGGACAACTTGAGGTTTAATTGGTTCTGCCTTGGGAATCTTTAATTCTTGACCGGCGAAAATGATATCAGGATTTTTTAAATTATTTTCTTTAGCAATATCAACCCAATTGTAACCTGAACCGTAAATATTTTTGGCTATTTTCCAAAGATTATCCCCAGCTTTCACCATATAAACAGTTGGTAATTCTTCAAGCTTTATTGACTCGGGAGAAGTTGTTGCTTCTTGTTTGGGAATTTGGGTTTCTTCGGTTGGCCGACGGACATTTCGAAAGTAATTAATTACCAAACCGCTAACAACTAAAACTACTAAAATCCCTAAAATCATACTTATCCTCGATTCATTGAGCCTAAGCTTTTTAAGAAGGGCTTTTATTTTTTCCATCAGCTATCCTCCTTTCTGGGCAGAACGGAAAATCGCTTCGCGATCACGTTCTAAAGAACGGAAAATCGCTTCGCGATCACGTTCTAAAGAACGGAAAATCGCTTTGCGATTCCGGGGCAGAATTTAGACGGCGGGGTTGACGAGATTTGAACTCGCGACCTTCCGCGTGACAGGCGGACGCTCTAAACCAGACTGAGCTACAACCCCTACATCTTATATTAACAAAACATTGAGCAACAGTCAATGCTATGCTAAGATAGTTATCAATGAACAACAAACAAATTGCTAAGCTTTTGCGAGCAGTAGCCGCTGCTTATGAAGTTAAGGGAGGGAATAAGTTTAAGGTAATGGCTTATGACCGGGCGGCGACGGCGGTTGAACATGCCACCTCAGAAATAAAAGACCTTTGGGATGATGGCAAGCTTAAGGAAATTCCTGGAATTGGAAAAAACATCGCTGCTCATCTTGATGAGTTATTTCGCACTGGTAAGGTAAAACATTTTGTCCAAGTAATGAAAGGATTGCCACCAGCTATGTTTGAACTTTTGGATATTCCGGGAATTGGGGCAAAAAAGGCCTATAAGCTTTGTAAATCTTTAAAATTTTTTGAACCAAAAACGGCGGTTGAGGACCTGAAAAGGGCAGCAAAAGAAGGGAAGATTGCCAAAATTGAAGGGTTTGGGGAAGAATCACAAAGGGATATTTTAGAAGGGATTCGGGCTTTTGAGCAAGGACAAATAAAAGAAAACCGGATGGTTTTACCTTATGCCTGGCAAATGGCAGAAGAGATAATTCACTATCTTGAAAAGTGCCAAGAGGTGTTAAAAGTGGATCCTTTGGGAAGCTTACGACGAAGAGTGGCAACAGTTGGAGATATTGATATCGCCGTGGCAACAGAATCGCCAGAAAAAGTAATCGATCATTTTTTGAAATTTCCTAAAATTAGAAAAATAATTGAAAGAGGGCCTTCTGGAAGTTCGGTTTTATTAACTTCCGGTCGCCAGGTTGATTTAAGGGTCCAAAAGCCTGAAGCTTATGGGGCAATGCTCCAGTATTTTACCGGGAGTAAACAACATAATATTCATTTACGAGAGCTGGCTTTAAAAATGGGACTAAGTTTATCTGAGCATGGAATAAAATCAATTAAAAATTTAAAATTAAAAATTAAAAATTATTCTTCTGAAGAAGATTTTTATCAAGCATTGGGGTTGCCTTGGATCCCTCCAGAGTTAAGAGAGGATACTGGTGAGATAGAAGCAGCTCAAAAAGGAAAGCTTCCAAAGTTGGTAGAACTTGAGGATATTAAAGGAGATTTACATATGCATTCTAATTTTCCGATTGAAGAAAGTCATGATCCGGGACAGGATTCAATGGAGAAAATGATAGAAACTGCCGCTGCGTTGGGATATGAGTACATCGGCTTTACCGAGCACAATCCATCTCAATCACAGCACAGCCCTGAAACAATTATTAGCCTAATAAAGCGTAAAAAAGAGGCAATCGATAAAATAAATTACTCAAGAACAAAAAAATTACTCAAATGGATATTTAATGGGCTTGAAATAGATATTAAACCTAATGGAGATTTAGCTATTCCCCTAGAGGGACTGGCACTTTTGGATTATGGGATTGCTTCGGTCCATAGTAATTTCAGGATGCCTCGTGAGGAAATGACAAAAAGGGTGTTGGCGGCTTTAGCTCATCCAAAAATAAAGATTTTTGGTCATCCAACAGGAAGAAAACTGGGACAGCGAGAAGGATACGAACTTAATTGGGAAAAGATTTTTGAATTTTGTTTAGAGCGAAATATTTGGATAGAAATTAATGCCTGGCCGGACAGGCTTGATTTGCCGGACACATTAGTCCGTGAAGCCGTGAAAAAAGGGGTGAAAATGGTAATTAATACAGATTCCCATGCCGCCGATCAGCTTGCTTTAATGAAATATGGGGTATCTGTTGCTCGTCGAGGCTGGGCTGAGAAAAAAGATATAATTAATACCTTAGGATATGATAAAATAGTTGA
>JBNAVS010000041.1:0-5206 GCA_049700235.1 Microgenomates group bacterium | reverse complement strand
TTGGATTTCATTACCCTTGTTCCTTTATGGGTTTATTTTCTTTGGTTTGGATTTAGTCATCATCTTTTTGATGCTGGTAGTTTTGTTTTGTTTTTAATCCTTTTTGTGGCAAGTTTGGTTTTGGCTTTTGCTCTTCACTTATTTATTGGGAGTGTTTGCCTTCTGACTACTTCAATTGATCCGTTGGTTTGGATTTATCGGGATTTAGCTAATATGGGGCGATTTCCAACGGATATTTATACCAAAGGTATACAGGCGATTTTGACTTTTACCATTCCGGTGGTTATTTTAATTACTGTGCCGGCTAAAGCTTTGATGGGGCTTTTGTCTTGGCAATGGGTAGGTTTGGCATTTTTAATTAGTGGAATATTCTTATTAGCCTCGCTTAAATTTTGGCAATATGCCCTTTCCCGATATTCAAGCGCAAGTAGTTAGTAAGCCCTTATTTAATTCCCATTTTTTTGGTTTCAATTGTCTCTTCTAACATAAACTCAATTGATTGTTCAGCAGTAATACCCCGCTCAGATGCCAAAGTCAAGATTAAAGCGTGACCAATAGCTAAATGGGCAGCTTGGATTTTTGAGGACGATGGTCCTTCTGGTTTGGCATTACTTTTAATTACTAAATCAGCATTTTTTCCAAGTGGGGTATCGATATTTTCGGTGATTGCGAGGGTAATTGCTCCTTTTTTCTTTGCCAGCCTTAGTGCTTCATAGACAAAGCCGGTTCCACCAGAAGCAGAAATACCAATAACGACATCTCCCTTTTGAACAACAGTGGCAATATATCTTGCTAATCCACCTTCTTCTTCACCCACCCCCTTAGCAAAAGAAATTGGTTGGGCTGAAGATAAATTGTTGGTAATTGGTATCACCGGTACGCCTGTTTCCCATCCCTGACCAGCAATCTCTAAGGCAACTAAAGCTGAGGCCCCAGCGCCGGTAACAATGATTTTATTTCCTTCCTCAATTTGTTTTTTGACTATCGGAATGGTTTTTTTTAATCCTTCGATTGCTGTTTCCAAACTTGCCAAAATTCCTTCGGCATCTTGGCGGAGACATCGGGATAATTTTTCTTCTATTGTTCGACAGTCACTTAAATCAACGGAAATCATTAATGGTTTGGAAACATCAATAATCTGTCCGACGGTGTCGATTAAAACCCACTTTTTATATTTGTATTCAGCGAAATTAAGAGTAGTTCCTGGCAAATCTCCAATTTTTAGCGCTAATCCAGTTAGCTTGGCGATTAAACTGGTTTTTCCACTGTTAAAAACACCCAAGACTGCAATTCGGCTTTTGGGAGGAAATTGTTCTATCTTTTTAATTATTTGGGAAATCCCAATATTTTTAAGTAAAGAGGCAGGAATAATCTTAAGCTTCAGCTGTTTTTCCAGCTCTTTAACTTTTTGGGGTTTGACTAAATCAAGCTTATTGCCAACGACAAAAAAGGGGAGTTTTTTATTCTTGATTGCCTCAAGAAAGACTTTTAGGGTAGATACTTGGGGATCGAGAAGATTAGTCATCAAGATTGCTGCCGTGGGGTTGAAGTCTTCAAAAGGGGTGGAGAGTTTTTTAAAAACTCGTTTATTCATAGTTAAATTTTAATGTTTAGAATGTTTTTGTCAACTGTTAAAATATAGCTTATGAGATATTTTATTAAGACTTTCGGGTGTCAAGCCAATGAGGCGGATTCGGAGAAATTGGCGGCGGGTCTTTTATCCTGGCAATAGGTGGGATTATAATTTTTGGTTAGCGGACTATTTTTATGAAGCTCGCTTAAATTTTGGCAATATGCTCTTTCCCGATATTCGAGTGCGAGTAGCTAACGGGAAGTATAGACTCTGATAACTCTACCTCCACCAGGAATGCGGGTTTGAGGTGAGGTAAGTATTTGGAAGCGTTCTTCTGCTGCTTGTTGGTCTGGCTCTGAGTTAAGGTAGCTTTCGAGTATTTTTTGCAAATCTTCAACTGATAACTTTAGAAACTCATCTTTTTCGAACTCTCCTAGGCTGGAAGGTTCTTTTTTCTTCAAATCTTCATATATAGCTCTTCTAACGGGATTGGATAAACATATAAATAATGTTGGATTGCCCGCCGGGTCTAATAAGACAATATTAAAAAGTGAAAAAGGCCCATCTACTCCTATTTTGTAATACCTTGAATCAGGAGGATATGTTTCAAATAATGTCATAAATCGGTTTTCTTCCTTTATGCTGAATGCTTGGATTCTAGTTACTCCTCCTCCAATAATAAATATTTGGGGCCCCTCTCTTCCTTCGGGAGTCAGACATACACCTGCTTTCTGAATTATTTCTCTTGCTTTTGTAAGTATTAGCCCCCCCTCCTCCTATCTTTTTTTACTGCTTCTTCAATTTTAGGATCTATTGGATCAACTCTCTCAGGAAGAGGAAAACTTGATGTGCCTTCTGGCTGACTAAGGTGTTCATCCATCTTGCTTGAAATTCTACAAAATTTTTCTTTCAAAAGCAAGAAAAATAGTAAAATTTACGTATGAAGTATTTATCGGAAGCTTTGGTGGTTGGTAGTAGTTAAAATTGGGTATTGACAAATTTAAAAGTAATGATATTATTTATAGTAATACTTTAATAATATGCCTTACTTAGTTTCAATTACCAGCAAAGGGCAAATGACCTTGCCTAAAGATATTCGGGAGGCTTTAAATATTATCCCTCCTGCCCGTTTATTGATTGATTTTGGCAGAAAGAAAGATACTTTCAAAATTAAGCCCTTGCCGGATATTATGAAGTTAGGGGGAAAGTTTAAGGCTCCCCGCAACAAATCCGCCCTAAAGGCGAGAGACTATTTGGAAAAGCGCTATTCCCGGTAAAAATTATGAAATATTTCCTTGATACCAATATATTTTTACGCTTTTTTATTAAAGAAAATGAGAAAACTTTTAAAGAAACAAAGAAGATAATTCAGTTGATAAAGAAGGGTGATATTAAGACTTTTACTAGCCATTTGGTAATTGCCGAGTTAGATTGGACAATGAGAAGTTATTATAAAATTCCTAAAAACGAGCGGCTGACTTTCTTGGATTCGATTTTACGACTTAAAAATTTAGCCTTAGTTGATAGTTTTGATCTGATGGCCACTTTAAGTTTTTACAGAAATCATCGGGTAAAATTTATTGACTGTCTTTTTGCTTCCAATCCTCTAATATTGACTGGTAAAGCCTCAATAGTTTCCTATGACAAGGATTTTGATAGATTAAAAATAAAAAGAATCGAGCCGCGAAACTTTTAGAGATGAAATACTTCATTAAAACCTTCGGTTGTCAAATGAACGAAAGCGATTCGGAAAGGATCGCTGGTTGGTATGAGAGCCGGGGTTGGAAACAGGCGGAGAAAATTGAGGAAGCGGATGAGGTGGTGATTAATACTTGCTCTGTTAGGCAATCGGCGGAGGATAGGGTATTTGGTTTAATTAATAACTTAGCTAAATTTAAAATTTTAAATTTAAAATTTAAAATTGTTTTGACTGGCTGTATGCTTAGGTATCCAATTGCCGATTTAAAAAAGAAATTGCCAGCGGTTGATGAATTTAAAAAAATCCAGGAATTTAAAATTAATTCGCAATTTGATAATTTGATAATTCGCAATTCCCAAACCCATGCTTGGGTGCCGATAATGGAAGGATGCTCTCATTATTGCACCTATTGTGTCGTTCCCTTCGCTCGCGGTCCGGAAAAATCTCGGCCTTTTGAGGAAATTGTTTGCGAGGTTGAAGAATTAGCCCGGCGGGGATACAAAGAGATTACCTTGTTAGGTCAAAATGTCAATTCTTACGGTAAAGACTTTAAAATCTCAAAACTCAAATCTCAAATGTTAAATCTACAACTTAAATCTAAAAATGTTAAAAAGTTTAAAACCCCTTTTGCCTTACTTCTGGCGGTTTTACATGAAATTCCGGGAATTGAAAAAATTTCTTTTATTACCTCAAATCCTTGGGACCTGACCGATGATATTATTAAGGCAATGAGTTTGCCAAAAATCGCCAGATACTTACATTTACCAGTTCAATCCGGAGATGATGAAATTTTGCGACGAATGAATCGACCATATACGGCAAAACAATATCTTGAGTTAGTTAAGAAAATCCGCCGGCAGATTCCCGATATTAAAATTGGGACTGACATTATTGTCGGCTTTCCCGGTGAGACAAAAAAACAATTTCAAAACACAGTTAAGCTCTGCCGACAGGTTGGTTTTGAAAAGGCCTATATAGCGATGTATTCTCCGCGTCCTGGCACGGCTGCCTTTCATTTAAAAGATGATGTCCCTCACGAAGAAAAGAGACATCGCTGGAAAATTTTGGATAGTTTAATAAATAAAAGTAGTTAGTTTAATTAATTAAAGTGATGAATAAAATTTTAGTTATCTGTGGGCCGACGGCGACGGGAAAGACGGGATTGGGGATTAAATTAGCCCGGACATTTACTGGCGAGATTGTTTCTGCTGATTCTCGTCAGGTTTATAAGGGAATGGATATTGGAACAGGAAAAGACTTGCCAGTAAATTCGCAATTCGCAATTCGCAATTCGCAATTTGGAAAAGCGATTGGGTATTACGAGATAAGTGGGGTAAAAGTTTGGCTTTATGATGTGGTAGAACCTGATTATCAGTTTAGTGTGGCGGATTATGTTGAATGTGCGAGTTTAGTAATCAAAGATATTTGGAGGAGAGAGAAACTGCCGATTTTGGTTGGCGGAACGGGGTTTTATATTAAAGGCGTGATTGATGGGGTTGAGACTTTAGGAATACCACCAGATTGGCAGTTGAGAAAGAAATTATCAAATTATCAAATTTCCAAATTGCAAATTATGCTAAAAAAAATCGATTTAGAGAGGTGGGAAAGGATGAATGAAAGTGATAGGAATAATCCGAGGAGATTGATTAGGGCGATTGAGATAGCTTTAAAAAGTCAAAAGTCAAAAGTCAAAAGTCAAAAGTTTAATATCAAAGATAAGTTATTGATTGGATTGAGGGTAGATTATAAAAATTTATATCAGCGAATTGATAAGCGGGTAGAGGAAAGAGTGAAACAGGGAATTGTGGAGGAAATTAAAAATTTGCTTAAAAAGGGCTATAATTGGGAAAATTCGGCTTTGGGGACAACGATTGGTTATAAAGAATGGAAGCCATATTTTATAAATTCGCAATCCGCAATCCGTAATTCGCAAT
>JBNAVS010000040.1:0-5261 GCA_049700235.1 Microgenomates group bacterium | reverse complement strand
TCGGGTTAAATTCCCGATTAGTTGGACTTTGTTAAGCGATCTTTGCGCCATCTTTATTTACCTCCTTGCCCCGCGTAGTCTTAACAAAGTGGGGCTTTTCTCTTTTAACAATTAAATAACGCAATAATCCTTCCTCTATTTTCAATTTGGAATTAAGTTCTGAAGCTGATTCCTGAGGCATTTCTATCTCCCACAAAAAATAACACCCCATATTTTTCTTTTTTATGGGGTAAGCCAATTCCCTTTTTCCCCACTCGGTGATTTTCTTAACCTCACCTTTCAAATCGGCAATTATTTTTTTAATTTTTTCTATTTGCTTTTTTTGTTTTTCCGAAGTTAAATCCGGATCCACCACCAAAGTTAACTCGTAAGCTCTCATCTTAAACCCTTAAACTTTTTAAACCCTTAAATCTTATAATACTAGACATTAAATTTAAACTCAACAACTTCTTTATCCTTAATTATATAATCTTTTCCCACCAAAGCAATTTTACCCAATGCCTTTGCCTTTGTCCAGCCCCCAATTTTTAAAAGTTCGCCAACCGGAATCACCTCGGCTTTTATAAAACCTTTTGCCATATCAGTATGAACAAGGGCAGCGGCCTTAAGCGCAGTTTCGCCGCGTCGAAGAGCCCAAGCAGTAACTTCTTTTCCACCCTTTATTGTATAAAAAGTTATTAATCCTAACAAATCATAAGCCTTTTTGATCAATTCGTCCACCCCCTCGCCCGTCTTAGCATTAATCACCAAATCTATATTGACACCCCCAGGGTGAAAATAGCTAGACACCTCGGTACAGTTAAGAACATACAAAGTCGGTTTTTTAATTCCTGCCAATTCCAGCTCAATATCCACAATCTCTTTATCTCTTTTTGGGTCAATCGAACCGTAATAATGTGGCACCTGGGGATTTTCAAACCCCCGAATAATATGGACAATGGCATCAACCTCGCGAATTTTTGCCAAAAACTTATTCCCCAAACCCTCTCCTTGATGGGCATATTTCACCAAGCCAGCAATGTCAATAAATTTCACCCTCGCCGGCACAACTTTTTCCGGATTAATCAAATCAACCAGCCTAATCAAATCATCGTCCGGCACTTCGACAATCCCCACATTCGGCTCAATCGTGGTAAACGGATAATTTGCCACCAAAGCCTGTTGCCTTTTTAACAAAGCATTAAACAGCGTCGATTTCCCACTATTCGGCAACCCAACTATCCCGACTTCTAACACTTGACAAACTCCTTTCTGAAAGGGCTAAATCCTAATTTCCCAATCTAAGACGGGTGGATTAAGATTGCTTTCTTTAAGCTCGGTACTTTCCAAATCGCGGTCAATCTTCTTTAAATCTTCCTCTATTTTTAAAACCGCACTATCGGTAGCATAAAAAGAGGGATTTGTAATTTCTTCGCTTAGGAAAGGGGTCGGCGTGGGTGTTGGCGTTGGTTGAGCGGGAGGTGGTAGTTGCTGGGGTAAACCTCTAAAAAATAGCCTTAGTAAAATCATAACCAGCAAAATCCCAAGAAATACTCCCCCAAAAATAAACAGTTTTTTAGAAATTGGGGGTACCTTCTCCCCCACTTGGCCTTCCCAAGTAGGAATGTTTTCAAAATCCTGATTAATAATTTCCATCAGCGGTTTTCACCTCCCTGATAATCTCTTTTAAATAACGATTTGCTTCTTTCAAATATTGATGAGCTTCCTCCAAAAGCAACTGGGATTCTTTATAAACCTGACTATTATCTGAATAAAAAGATGTTTCCAACTTTTCTATTCTTTGTTCTGAGAGATTAATTTTTTCTTCAAAACGCAAGAGGCGACTTTCCGCTTCTAAAAGCCAGCGCTCGGCCAATAAAGTGTTTTTGTCTCCCTTTTCGCTTATCTCTTTTAGTTTCTTCCTTATTGTCTCAATCTGGCCGGAAATCCTTTCCCTTAAGGCTGTTTCTTTCCCTACAAGAATTTTATGGAGAGTTTGGTAAATTAAAATTTCTGTTTTTCCCCGGTATCTTTCTTCTGCTTTTTTGGCAAGCTCAACCAGGTCCTCGAGAATCGCAGCGCTGGAAAGCTCCTCTTTGTGTTTCGTATACCAATCTATTTCATTATCCAATTTAAGATTAAGAGTGTTTCTCTCATAAACAGAAATCCCCGGACTTTCATTTAATCTCATTTTTAAAGCAATTAAATATGTTCGCATAACTTCATCTCTTGCCCGTGTCATTTCTAAGGTTTGCCTTAAGAGGTTGGTTTTGCTCGTTAAAGTTTTGTACTGTAAATATGCCTCCCGGGCAGAAATATATCTTTGATGAGCTTCTCGATATAAATCATAGTTGTAAAGATAATCAGAAAGCGCCCGGTTAAAATTAAATTCTTGAGCAAGGACCAAAGAAGGGAAAAAAAATAAAAGAAACATTAATTTCTTAGTCATTTTAGCCTCATTAATTTAATTAATTAAACTCAAGAATTTAATTAATTAAACTGGTTTTAAAATCGGTCCTCTTTTGGTATCTTCAATTTTCCAGCCTAATTTTTCTATTTGCTGGCGGATTTTGTCGGCGGCAGACCAATCCCCCTGTTGGCGCAATTTTTCTCTTTCCTCAACCAATTTTTTAATTTTGCGAGGAACTTTAATCTCAGCTTTAGCCTGAGCCGCAAGACGCAGACCCAAAACTTGATCCCAGTCAAAAACCAATTTTAATTTCTCTCTTGCCGGCAAATCGGATTTTGCCATCTGCCAAAGAACAACCAAAGCCCCGGGGGTATTCAGATCGTCATTTATCTTTTCCAAAAATTTTTTCTTAAACACCGCTGCTTTTTTGGGGTCTGCCAAACGTTTCTCTTTTGCTATTCTCCATTCTCTTATCATCACTAGCAATTTATTGTAAGCCGCCTGGGCCCCTTTTAATGCCTCCCAAGTAAAATTCATCTTTGCCCGATAATGAGCAGTTAAAAAAAGATAACGAAGAGCCAGTGGGTTAAATCCCCTCTTTTTAATATCTTCAACCCGATAATAATTTTTAAGGCTTTTAGACATTTTTTGCCCTTCAACTTCAAGAAACTCTCCGTGCAACCAGTAATTTACTACCTTATGCCCAGTAGCTGCCCAGTTTTGAGCAATTTCGTTGGTATGGTGAACAGGAATATGATCAACACCGCCGGTATGAATATCAAAATGCTCACCTAAATACTTCATGCTCATAGCTGAACATTCAATATGCCAACCGGGAAATCCTTTACCCCACGGCGAGCTCCACTCCATCTGTCTTTTTTCCAACGGGTGAGAAAACCGCCAGAGCCAAAAATCAGTTGGATTTTTTTTCTGGGGATCAAACTCTATCCGCGCCCCTCTTTTAATCCCTTTCAAATCCAAACGAGCAAAATCGGCGTATTGGGGAAATTTTGCTGTATCAAAACAGACCCCCCGATCGATAATATAGGTATATCCAGCTTTTTCGATTCTTTTTATCAGGGCAATTTGCTCTTTGATATGGTCGGTTGCCTTACAAACAATTGTTGGCCGAATAATATTTAACTCATCGGTCATCTTAAAAAAATCGTCGGTATAAAACTCGGCAATTTCCCAAACCGTCTTTTTTTCTCTTTTTGCCACCATTTCCACCTTATCTTCACCTTCATCGGAAATATCCGCCTCGGTTAAATGGCCAACATCAGTAATATTCATCACATGGCGGACTTTATAACCATTGTATAAAAACATTCTTTTGAGCAAATCAGCAAAAACATAGGTCCGCGCGTGCCCAATATGGGCATAATCATAAACCGTCGGCCCGCAGGAATAAATCCCAACAAATCCCTTTTTAATCGGCACAAATTCCTCTTTTTTTCTGGTTAAAGTATTGTAGAGCCTAATCATTTTTCTCATTATACTCTTTCAAACTCAAGATTTTAAGCCCCGGGTATTTTTTCCCTTGATGGCGAGGATTAGCGGATATCAAAATCGCCCCTATTTTTTTAGCCACACCAATAAAACAAGCGTCATAATAAGTGATACCCAACTTATTGGCTATCTGATAATTTTTGACAGCCAACTTCCCCTCCTCTTTTACAAAGTTGAAGGGAAGGGAACAAAAGTCTTCCAAAACCCGTTGTCCAGTTTTAACGGGAAGATTCTTACCTTTAAGGAGAGCATTTCCCAGTTCATATTTCACCAACTCGGGAAGATAAATCTCGATCTTTTCCTCTTTTAGGTCTAAAATTAGTTGCCTTGCGAGTTTACTATCTTTTTCTTCAGAATACCATTTAACAACCACCGAGGTGTCTAAAACTACCCTTTTCATTAATGTGCAAGTCTATCTTTTAAAATAAATTTAGTTAAAGATATTTTCTTTCCAATTTCGGCTACTTTTTTCATTCTTTTCAAAATTCCTCCCCAATCAACCTCTTCCTTATAATGAGGTTTTAAAAGCAAGGAATCAGCAAGGGGGACTAATTTTATCGCCGCTCCTACTTTTAACCAAGGAAATCTCTCTCTCATTTTTTCGGGAATAGTCAATTGATTTCGCTGGCGGACGATTGCTACTGTTTCCATTCTGTTTTTCAGAATATCAGAAAATCAAAAAATTGTCAAGTGTTTATCAAACGGACGTAGCCTTATCATCCTCCCACCCTCCTTCCAACCATCTCCGGTTGAGCTTGCTCGCGGGCTCGCTGCGCACGCCGACTCCAAAAGCCAAATAACCACCCCCGTTTTGGTTTGGTTGATGGCTCCACCAAAAGGGACACTCCTTGTTTTTCTTGCTGTTGCTCTTGGGGGGGTTGACGCCGGGCTTTTAACTGTTCTTCTCTAATTCGCCGCCATTTTTCAATTTCTTCCTCCAATTCTCGGATAATCCTTGCCGCCTGCTGCTGACTTTTTACCTCATCAGCTGCCTTCATTTCTGCCAATTTTTTTGCCTCATCGCCTAGGCTTGGTGTTTTTTGACTACCCGCCGGCGAACCGCCAACCCCAAGCTGTTCTAACGCTTTCCCTGCCAATTCTTCGGGTTGTTTTTTAACCGTCTCAAAAACCCCTTCCCCCAATTGTTTCAGTTGTTGAGCTATATTTTGGGGAATTAATTTTTTTGGCATCTTTTTTAATTTGGAATTTGAAATTTGAAATTCGAAATTTTTTTAATACTCCCTTCTTCCTTCCAAAGCTCTTGACAGCGTTATTTCATCAGCATACTCCAAATCTCCCCCGGTTGGCAACCCCTGCCCCAAACGAGTAATTCGTAATCCGTTAATTCGCAATTCGTTAATTT
>JBNAVS010000039.1:0-5310 GCA_049700235.1 Microgenomates group bacterium | reverse complement strand
GTATAAGAATCCGGTAAAAATTGCTTATTAGAAACAAACTTAATAAATTTATCTTTATCAAAAATTAAAGTTCCATCTACATCAACAAAAAACACCCCTTTCATCTTTTTATCAGACAAAAGAAGTTTAATTAAATCCTTATCCAGCTTTATCGCAAGCTCAATAATTTTATTCTTCAAAATCTCGCCTTCGCTCACTAAACGCTCATCTTTCTGAAGTAATTTTTTTAAATTGTCTAATAAATCTTCCATATTTTTATCTTTATTCTACCACACAACTTTCCGATTGGAAATAAATACTTCCTAAAAACAAAAAGTTGTAGTAAAATAGGGCTATGAAACCAAATATTCATCCAAAATACTATCCAAATGCAAAAATTACCTGTACTTGCGGCAATACTTTTACTGCTGGTTCAACTTTGCCAGAAATCCGAGTAGAAGTCTGCTCAAAATGCCACCCATTTTTTACCGGGGAAATGAAATTTGTTGATACCCAAGGGCGAGTGGAGAAATTCCAGCAAAAACAAGCGGCAGCAAAAGCAAGGGCTTATGTGAAGAAAAAAGAGCGTCGGCAAGCAAAAGAAGAAAAAGAAAAAGAGCGGCCGAAAACATTAAAAGAAATGCTTTCAAGAAAATCCTAAGCACGAAATCCGAAATCCTAAACAAATTCCAATTTTCAAAATTCAAAATTCAAAAAAGTTTAGGATTTGGAAAATTTGAATTTAGATATTGTTTAGAATTTAGAAATTAGAATTTATGATTTATGAATATTAACGTAGCTATCCTAGAAATCCGAGCGGGTGTTGGCGGTGAGGAAGCAAAAATTTGGGCTGATGATTTGTTGCGGATGTATTTTCGTTTTGCCGAAAAACAGGGATGGAAGGCAGAGATTATCGGAGCCGGAGTTTTAAAAATTCAAGGGCCAAACGCCTACGAAAAATTAAAAAATGAGTCTGGTGTCCACCGCGTCCAGCGCATTCCCAAAACCGAAAGATATGGCCGAATTCATACCTCAACCGCTACCGTGGTTGTTTTACCGGAAATTCCCGAAACTGAAATTAAAATCAATCCGGCGGATTTGCACTGGGAATTTTATCGCGCCTCCTCCCAAGGAGGACAAAATGTCCAAAAAGTCAACACTGCTGTTAGGCTTACCCACTTGCCAACAGGGATTGTTGTTAATTGTGAAAAGGAGCGATTTCAGGAACAAAATCGCCAGTTAGCCTTACAACTTTTACGGGCAAAACTTTGGGAAAAAGAAGAACTTAAAAAAGAACAAACGATTGCCGGCTACCGCTCGGTTATTGGCCGCGGAATGAGAGCCGAAAAAATCCGCACCTATAATTTTCCCCAAAATCGGGTTACCGACCATAGATTACAGAAAACCTGGCATAACCTTGAAGAAATCTTGGAAGGACATTTAGAAAAAATTACTCTCTAAATTCCTCTTGACAAAATAGATAATATATAGTATATTTAAATAACTATGAAAATAGTCAACCTACAAGATATTGAAGAGTTAATTCAGATACCCGATATGATGAGCCTAACAGAGCTTAGATATGGCACGGTTAATTTGCAAAAGAAACTCAACGAAAATAAAGCAATTATCCTTCTTAAAAGAAATAAAAAGATAGCAATTATGTTACCAATAAAAACATCTCCAAAAACCCCAAGTAAGATATCCCCTGTTTTCCCCACCTATAAAATGGGAAAAATCCTCGGTAGCCTAAGAAGAAAGGATATTTATAACGAAGATGACCAAATTAGCCCTTTGTGACACCAACCTTATAATCTACGCCCATAATCAAGATTCTAAATTCCACAAAAAGGCTAAAAATTTCCTATTATCTAAGCTTTCTGCATCTAAAATCTGTTTCACGCCACAAATTTTTCTTGAAGCTTATCGAATTTTTACTCAAAAAATCGAAAAACCAATCGGTATTTCTGAAGCCTGCCACATCATAGAATTCTATCTAAAGCAACCTGGAGCAAAAATAATTTATCCCCAGCAAGCAACTTTAAACATAATTCTTAATCTTGTCAAAAAATATAAAATTAAGGGGGCAAAAATTTTTGATACTTTCCTGGTGGCTACTATGTTAGATAATAAAATTACCACTCTTTATACCCACAACCCCAAGGACTTCAAATTTTACAAAGAAATAAAAACTCTGGATCCTCTAACCTAAAGGGGAATTAGAGAAAATTATTCGTTAGAAGTTTCCAAAACCGCTACCACTTCCTGCTCTTTTCCTTCCCGCCAAATTGTTAGTCTAACACTCTCGCCGATTTTTTTTGAGGCAACTAGTTTTGCCAAACCGCCATCTTTTTCCCTTACCGGCTGACCATCAAGTTTGGTAATAATATCGCCTTGCTTTATTCCCGCTTTATCAGCCGGGGAGCCGGAAACAACTTCAACAATATAAGCTCCCTGGGGAACATCGTTTAAAAGCGCCAAGTCTTGGCTAATCATCCGGTAGCGAACGCCCAAAAATGGCCGCTCAAACTTCCCTGTTTTTTCAAAAGTGGCCAACGACTCTTTGACTAAATTTATTGGCAAAGCAAAGCCAATGTTTTGCCCCTCGGCAGCCACCGCAACATTAACCCCAATCACCTGACCGGCGGAGTTTAAAAGCGGGCCACCAGAGTTGCCGGGATTAATCGCCGCATCGGTTTGGATAACATTGTCAAGCCGCTCAACATAACCTTCAAAAGGAGAACCGGCGGTAATTCCCCGACCCAAACCAGAAATTACTCCAGTCGTCACCGTATGACGGAATTCTCCTAAGGCAGTACCAATGGCAATGACAAACTGGCCGACTTTAAGTTTGTCCGAATCTCCCAGCTCTACCGGTTTCAAACCGCTGGCCTCAATTTTCAAAATCGCCAAATCATTAACCGGATCCCGATAAATTTTTTTAACCTCGTATTCCTTATCATCTTTGGTAATTACGCGGTATTTGGCATTGGTATCCGCGACTACATGCTTGTTGGTAACTATCAATCCATCTTTGTCGATAATAAAGCCGCTGCCAATATCCTGTTTGATTTTCTCTTCTCGAGTCCGGGGTTGGCGGAAAAAGCCAAATGGATCCATAAATGGATCCCATTCAAATAAATCCATTACCCGTTGAGTTTTGGTGACGCCAACAGTAACCACCGAGGGGGAAACTTTTTCCGCTACATCAATTACGACCGACTCTTCGGTCAAAATCCGCTGTTGGGTAATCGCAGGCTGAAGAATTCCCTCCTTCCGGGGAAAAAATTTATCCAAAACTTTATAGCCAAAAAGGCGCTCGGAAACTGCCCCACCGAGAATGGAAACAAGAATTACTATTCCAATAGCAATGCCGATTAAAAAACGCTTAAATTTTTCCATAGCAAATTGATCCAATTAGTCCTATTGGACTAATTTTAATGCTTCTTCAAGTTGCTCGTCAACCTCTGTTTTTGGATCGTCCTTAACCTCCACATCGGGAATTATTCCATTTTTATCAATCGATCGGCCTTTTGGCAATAACCACCGAGCAGTTGTAATGTGCAACCCTGCCCCATCTTTCAATTCTTGAGCTTCTTGAATTGTCCCCTTGCCAAAAGTTTTAACACCAACGATTTTTGCCCGTTTATAATCCTGCAAGGCCCCGGCAACAATTTCTGAAGCCGAAGCGCTTCCCTCATTAACCAAAACTACCAGTTTTACTTTAGTCAACTTTCCCTGACGATTTACTGAAAAACTCTCTTTCACTCCAGAAGCATTTTCTTGCTGAACCACCACCCCTTTATCTAAAAATTCCGAGGCAATAAAAATTGCCCCCGAAAGATAACCGCCGCTGTTATTTCTTAAATCCAAAATCACACCCTTAAATTCATCTTTCATTTTTAGTTTTTCGTTTTCAACTTTAGCAATTGCTCTCTCCCACTCTTCTCCAGTCTTATCACCAAATCTTAGCAATTTTAAATGGGCAACACCATCGATGAATTCCATCTCAACACTGGGAATGGTAATAATATCGCGAGTAATTATTACCTCGTAAGGCTGGCTTTCTTTCTGGTGGAGCAAAGTCAGCTTTATTTTTGTTCCCTTTGGCCCCCTAATAAGTTTCACTGCTTGGGGTAAAGTCATTCCCGAGGTTTCTTTATCTTCAATTTTTAAAATCAGGTCTCCGGCTTTAATCCCGGCGGCTTCAGCAGGTGTTCCCTTTAAAGGAGCTACCACCGCCAGCTGGCTATCTTTATAACCCAACTCAATACCAATCCCCCCAAATTCCCCACCTAAATCTTCTTTCATTATCTTGTTATCTTGGGGAGGCAAAAAAGAAGTATAAGGATCGCCCAACGAGGCAACCATCCCTTTTATCGCCCCCAAATACATTTCCTGGGGATTTAAGGCTTCTTTATTAAGGTAAGATTTTTCTAATCTTTGCCAAACATCCCAAAACAAAGAAAAATCCAAATTTTTGGGATTTAAAGAGGTATTCTCTACTAACGAACTTTTTTGAGAAAGAACTCTAATTTCTCCCCTTCCAATCTTATAGCCAAAAAATCCGGAAAGAAAAATTAAAAGAAGACACAAAAATAATAATCTAATTTGAGAAAGTCGCAGTTTCATTTATTTAAAAATTTATCACAGCCGGGCAACAAAAGGAAGTAGCGCCAAATATCGTGCTCTTTTCACCTCTTTTGCTAATCTTCGTTGATGTTTCGCGCAAACTCCCGTCCTTGAACGGGGAATAATTTTCCCCCACTCGCTAATAAAACGACGCAAGGTTTCTACTTCCTTATAATCAGGAGTTGCCTTGCCCTCACAGAAAAAACATTTTTTTCCTTGGCGTTGCCGGCGATTTTTTGCTTTTTGATTCTTCATTGTTTAAAAGGGAATATCTTCGGCTTTAACCTCCTCTTCCTTTGCCTCTTCCTTTTTTTCTCCAGAAGTCTTATCATCGGTCGCCGGCGAGGTTGGCTCACTGCCAACTGGTTCTGTTGCCTCCGGCGCTTCTTCGGCCGGAACTTCTTCCCCTACTGCCGGCTCCTCAGGAACCGTCTCCCCGACTTCCTCCGGCGCTCGCTTAGAATCTAAAATCATCATATCATTGATGATTATTTCTGTTGTCTGCCGCAGGCTTCCGTCCGGGGCGGTCCAGCGCCGAGTTTGCAGCCGCCCCTCAACATAAACTTTTCTCCCCTTAAATAAAAGCTGGGAGCAAAGTTCGGCCAACTTGTTCCAGGCGACTAATCGGTGGAACTCGGTCTCCTCCCTTTTTTCCCCGGTCTCCGTCACCCAGGTCCTATTGGTTGCTAAACCAAAGGT
>JBNAVS010000038.1:0-5359 GCA_049700235.1 Microgenomates group bacterium | reverse complement strand
TCATATACAACGCCCCCCCTAGAGGTGTCCCAGATTAAATTGATCCTAAATCGACTTTTATTCCCGGGCCCATGGTTGGGGCCAAAACCGCCTTTTTAATGTTTTTTCGGCCGACGGCAGCAACCAAGGCTTTAAAATTTTCTTCCACTTCTTTTTCCGGCTGATCAACTTTGCCCACTGTTAAATGAATCAACGGTGCTTTTGCTTCGGTTTTCCAGCTGGTTTTACCAGCAAGTTTTTTCACCAAATCTTGGGGCTTGTCGCTAATTGTTCCCGCCTTGGGATTTGGCATCAAGCCCCGCGGCCCCAAAATTTTGGCATATTTTGCCAATTTTGGCATCATCGCCGGGGTAGCAACTAGGGCCGTGAAATCAATTTTTCCCTTTTCCAATTCTTTTAACAAAGCCTCATCAGCGATTCTGATTTTTTGGCTTTTGCCAGTTGGGTAGGGGAATTCAACCTCGCCTTTAAGACCGGTTTTTTTGACAACTAAATGGGCATCAACCGAGCCATTAAAACGGGAGATTGAGGTTTCTTTTAATAATTTAATTGCCTCGTTTAGGGGATAAAGCCTTTTGGGGTCAACTTTTTTTCTTGCCTCTTGCCAGCGCCGGCCTCGTTGCTTTTTGGGGGTGATGATTTTTTCTTTTACTGCCTTTTTTGCTTTGGCGGCAATCTCGGCTTGAAGTTTCTTTGTTTTTTCTTCAATAATTGCCGCCTCTTCCAAAGCTTGGGTGCCTAAATCAGAGATTCTTCCGTGCTCTTTTCCACTTCTGACCACCAGCCGTCCTTTCCGTTTTTCAACGGGCTTTTTTTCCTCACCAATTTTGACGATTCTTTTTTTACCCACGAGCCTCCTTCGGAGGAAATTCTAAATTCTAATATCTAAATTCTAAACTATTTGTAATTTGCAATTTTGAATTTGTGATTTATTTAGGATTTCGAATTTAGGATTTAGGATTTTATTGTTACTCCCATACTTTTTGCTGTTCCTTCAACCATTTTTATTGCCGCTTGCAAATCTTCGGTATTCAAATCTGCCATTTTTGCCCGGGCGATTTTTTCCACCTGTTCCTGCGTTAAGCTACCAACCTCTTCTTGACCGGTTTTACCTGCTCCCTTTTCCAATTTTAGTTCCTGTTTTATCATTGCCGAAACCGGGGGCATTTTAGTTACAAAAGAAAAAGTCCGGTCCTCATAAACAGTAATCACCGCCGGAATAATTTGCCCCTTTTGGTTTGCCGTCCGTTCGTTGTAGGCTTTAACAAACTCCATAATCGGCAAGCCATGTTGGCCTAAGGCCGGACCAACAGGGGGAGCAGGAGTCGCCTCACCGGCGGGTAAGTTTAATTTAATGATAGTCTTTACTTTCTTTGCCATCTTATAAATTTTATAATTGTTATAATTGTTATAACAGTTATATTTTCGAAACTTGCAAAAAATCCAATTCCACTGGCGTTTCTCTGCCAAAAATACTTACCAAAACCTTTACTTTCCCCTTTTCCTCATCGATACTTTCGATTGTTCCCAAAAAGTCAGCAAAAGGACCATCGATTATTTTAACTGCCTCGCCAACGGAAAATTTTGCCTTAAATCTTGGGGCGGCTAATTTTATAAAATCTTGGATAGTTTTAACCTCGTTTTCCTCAAGCGGCGTTGGTCGGTCGCCAACACCAACAAAACCGGTAATTCCCCTTGTTGTCCGGACTGTCAGCCAAGAATTGTCATTCAAAATCATTTTTACCAAAAGGTAACCAGGAAAAATTTTTTCTTTGACTTTTTGTTTTTGACCTGAACGGATTTCGATTTTTTCTTGGGTGGGAATTAAGATTTCTAAAATTTGGTCTTCCAAACCCATTGATTCTACTCTTTGCCGCAACTGCTCGGCGACTTGGGCCTCCCGGCCAGAATAGGTATGAACCACATACCAGCGCGCCTGCTCTGAGCTTGCCGAAGGGGATTTTTTGATAACAATATGACTTTTGTCAATTTTTGTTTTCATCTTAAAAATATGGTTACCAAATTGGTAAAAAGAAAATCAAGGATCCCCACAAAGGTAGCAACTATCAAGGAAATGCCAATAACAATTCCCGTGAGGCGGATTGTTTCCTCCTTACTTGGCCAGGAAACATTTTTCATTTCCGCCCGGACCTCTTTTAAAAATACCAGCGGTGATGTCATATTGAAAAAATTTTAGCATAAGTGGGAAAATTAAGCAAGGTTCCGAGCGGGCTTTTAGGGGCAAATTTTAAAGACCCCTGGCGCCGCCGCGGGGTTTGCGGCGTAAGAGTAAACTTAATTCCTTTCCAAGTCTTTCCCAAAATGAAGGATTTGTTTCTTGAAGATTTACTGGCAGAATCCCATCGGGCAGTTCCGAACCCTTTAATAACAATTTCCCATCAGGAGTTCGATAGTAAGCCCTGGGGTCTGCCCTTGGAAATTCTGAATCAGTTACAGGAGGGGAATTTTCTTCATACTGGGCAACCCAGGATTTATAGGGCCCACTTCTTCTTACTCGCTAAGCCTCTCTTTCTAATCTGCTACTGTGGCCGGGAAAAAGTCGCTCTCGTGAACCCATAGGTTTTTTAGATTACTTTAATTTACTCGTTTCTTCGTGGGCAGTGACTTTTCGGCATTTTTTACAATACTTGGGCAACACCAGCTTTTCCGGGGTGTTGGTTTTGTTTTTTTCGGTTATATAATTCTGGCTTTTGCAAGCCGTACAGATTAGAGCGATGATTTGTCTTGGTCCTTTTTTCGCCATAAGCTATCTCATTTTCCTTGCCACAGTTTCCAAGCAAGAACAGCCCCGATAATTAAACAAACAATAATTATTATTGTCGCCGTGGTTTTGTTCATTGTCAGGTTTTTTTGACTAAAAAGTAAATAAAAGCGAGAATAGAAATCGTCGCCACTGTGCCTAAGGCATATACTTCCAACAGATTCATTTTTCCTCCTTAACTAAAGATAGCATAAAGATAATTAAAATTCCAGCCATAATGACGGAAAAAATGGTCGGTTTTGCCGCCAAGATAAGTTTTTCTTTAGCAATATAAGGTCCAATTATCCCCGCCGCCAGTCAGGCAACAGCAAGGTTGGCACAGAATTCCGCCAGTTTTTCCTTTTGGATGGAGGAAAGAGTTTTTCTTTTGATTTGTCTTGGACCTTTTTTAGCCATTTGGAGCCAAGGACGGGTCTCGAACCCGTGACCTCACCCTTACCAAGGGTGTGCTCTGCCAGCTGAGCTACCTTGGCAAATTTAGGCGGGTATTTTCCGCCTGAACGACTCCAGAGCCGACGAGCAGAATCGAACTGCTATCTACGGTTTATCCCAGTACAAATCGTGCTCGCCAATTTTGTGAGCCGGAGGTGGGATTCGAACCCACGACTTGCTGTTTACAAAACAGCTACTCTGCCACTGAGTTACTCCGGCGAGCCGATTTTACGGGATCCTCGTAAATTCGGCAAATTTGAAAAATTTGCACGAATTGTACGGGACAAAACCGCTGCTTTGCCATTAAGCTACGTCGGCACCCTTCGACAAGCTCAGGATAAATCAATTTTAGCAAAAAATGGAGGAAAAACCAAGAAGCAAAGCTAAGGTTGTCTTGATGATATACTTTAGAAAATGAAACAATTAACTAAAATACCCATCTGGGCTTTAGTTTTAATTATTTTTCTTTTTGGATTTGGGGTTTATTTCAATATCCTGCCTAATCAATTTGTTTGGGATGATGAGGAACAGGTGGTAAATAATCCTTACATCCGCAGTTTTGCCAATCTCCAGGCAATTTTTAAGGGCAGTACTTTTAACACCGGTGGGGCTGGTCTTTCCGGTTGGTATTATAAGCCTTTAATGAGCCTTTGGTTTATGACAAATTTTGCCATTTGGGGATTAAATCCCTTTGGTTTCCATTTAAGCCAGCTGTTTTTACATCTGGTTAATTCTGGATTAATTTTTTTGATTTTTTTAAAACTTTTTGATTCTTTAAGATGCAAAATTGCTAAATTAATCGCCTTTTTTTCTGCTTTAATTTTTCTGGTCCATCCAGCCAATGTTGAAAGCGTTGCTTATATCTCCGCTTCTCAAGAAGTTTTATATACTTTTTTTCTTCTTTTAGGACTTTGGCTTTTGAGTCAGCGGTTGGACAGCCTTAGTTTAGGTCTTGCCATTTTACTTTTCTTTTTAGCCTTGTTATCTAAAGAATCAGCGGTAGTGGGTATTCCTTTGATTTTTCTTTATCTTTGGTTGGTAAAAAACAAAAAAAGAATGGCTTTCGGCTGGTTAGTTGGCTCGGGGCTGATTTTTTTGTTTTATTTTTGGTTAAGGACTTTTATTGCCAAGATTCCTTTTTCTGCCTCTCATCTTTCGCCAATTTCCCAAGCGCCTTTAATCTTTCGTTTATTAACTTTACCTTTTGAAATTTTTTCTTATTTACGGTTGATTTTCTTTCCCAAAGTTTTAGCAATTGCCCAACATCAGGTAATAAAAAGCCCTGGGGATTTTAGATTTTGGCAAAGTCTTTTGCCGGTTGTTATCTTTTTTACCGGACTAATTTTCCTGCTTTGGAAACTAAAAAACAAACTAGCTTGGTTTTTCTTTTTTTGGTTTGCGGGCTCGCTAAGTTTGGTTTTAAATATTTTTCCTTTGGACATGACTATTGCCGAAAGATGGCTGTATTTTCCCCTAATTGGATTTTTAGGTTTATCATTTTCGGTGATTAGTCACAAATTTGTTAAAGTTGGAGGTTGGCTATTTTTGGGATTAATAATAATTCTTTTTTCCACAAGAACCATTATTCGAACTTTTGATTGGCGGAATGGGCTGGTGCTTTTTGGGCATGATATTAAATTTAATCAACAAGCTTTTGATCTTGAGAATAATTATGGGGTTGAACTTTTTCGGGCGGGGAAAATTGCCGAGGCTAAATCTCATTTTGAAAAATCAATCGAATTACAACCAAACTGGTGGATTTCTTTTAATAATTTGGGGGTGGTTTACGAACGAGAGGGAGATGTCCAAAAAGCCCGCCAGCTTTATCAAAAATCAATTGCCAACGGTGATTATTATTTAGCTTATGAGAATTTGGCTTTTTTGATGTTGAAAACTGAAGATTTGGGAGAAACGATTGAGTTTATTGAAGGCGCTTTAAAAAAACTTCCTTTAAATTTTAGATTAAGAACTGCCTTGGTGGTTGCTCATTATCGGAATAACAATTACAACGAGGCACTGCTGGAAGCAAAAAGACTTTTTCAATTAAACCCAACCTTAGAGACCCGCCAGCTTCTTGAGGCAATTATTCGCCGGGAAAAAATTTGAGGGTAGCTTTACGATCCGGGATCGGTTGTCTATTGACGA
>JBNAVS010000037.1:0-5457 GCA_049700235.1 Microgenomates group bacterium | reverse complement strand
ACCAAAGGAGTTTTGGCAGGAAAACCCCATCAGGTTTTGTTGGGAGTAACTGGGAGCGGGAAAACCTATACTATTGCTAATGTCATTCAAAATGTCCAAAAACCAACTTTAGTGATTTCCCATAATAAAACTTTAGCCGCCCAACTTTATCAAGAATTTAAAGAGTTTTTTCCTCAAAATGCCGTTGGTTTTTTTATTTCCTATTATGATTATTATCAACCCGAGGCTTATATTCCCCAAACCGACACTTATATAGCTAAAGAAACTGATATTAACGAAGAAATCGATAAGCTTCGTTTACAAGCCACAAGTATGCTTTTTTCCCGGCCGGATACGATTATAGTGGCTTCGGTTTCTTGTATTTATAATATTGGATCCCCTTTTGAGTATGGTCGGTATGTAATCGAAATTAAAAAAGGTCAAAAAATCAATAAAGAAGAATTTTTATACAAACTTGTTGCCCTTCACTATTCGCGGTCAAAATTTGAATTAAACCGGGGAAATTTTCGAACTCGCGGTGAGGTAATAGAAATTTTACCCGCCTATGCCGATGAGATTTTAAAAATTGAAATTAAGGGGGAGAAAGCAGAAAAACTAACAGTTAGACCATTGTTTGGCAGTGGAGCAATTGAGGTTAAGAATTATCTTATTTATCCAGCTAAACATTATTTAACTAATCCTGATATCCTCCAAACTGCCTTTCGTCAGATTAGGGAGGATTTAAAGATTCGTTTGGAGCAATTAGAAGCTGAGGGAAAGGTTTTGGAGGCTCACCGCCTTGAACAGCGAGTAAATTATGATTTGGAAATGATTAAAGAAATGGGATATGTAAATGGGATCGAAAACTATTCTCGTTATTTTGACGGAAGAATGCCAGGAGATCCGCCGTGGACGCTGGTAGATTATTTCCGTTATCTTTATAAAGATAATTTTTTAGTAGTAATTGATGAAAGTCATATTACTGTTCCTCAAATTAAAGGAATGTATCGCGGAGATTTGAGCCGGAAGAAAGTTTTAATTGAGCATGGTTTTCGTCTTCCTTCTTGTTTGGACAATCGACCGTTGAAAGCAAAAGAGTTTTGGGAAAGAGTGCCTCAAGTAATCTATATGTCAGCCACTCCTGATGAATGGGAGATTAAAAAAGCCAAAGGTGAGATTGTTGAGCAGTTAGTTCGACCTACTGGTTTGGTAGATCCTGAGGTTTTGGTTAGACCGGCCGAAGGGCAGATTAAAGATTTGGTTGAGGAGATTATTCGTCGGAAAAGCAAAAATCAAAGAGTTTTGGTAACTACCTTAACTAAAAAAATGGCTGAAGAGCTTGCTTTTTGGTTGAGTAATCCTAAAAATACCGAGGTTCCTATTTCTGTCCATTACCTTCATTCCGATGTAGCAACTTTGGAAAGGAGTGACATTTTGACTGATTTGCGGGCAGGAAAGTATGATGTGGTAGTTGGGGTAAATCTTTTGCGAGAAGGATTGGATTTGCCGGAGGTTTCCTTAGTAGCGATTTTAGACGCTGACAAACAAGGTTTTTTGCGGTCTAAAACTTCTTTGATCCAAACTATGGGTCGGGCGGCAAGAAACGTTGCCGGACAGGTGATTTTATACGCCGATAGGCCTTCTTCGGCAATGTTTGAGGCAATTGCCGAGGTGGAAAGAAGAAGAAAGGCTCAGTTAGAGTATAATCAGAAATACGGAATAGTTCCCCGGAGTGTAGAAAAACCGATTAGGGAAAGAATTATAAAAGAAAGTCAAAAGTCAAAAGTCAAAAATCAAAAATCTGAAGAGATTGATTTAGAATCCCTTACGCCGGGTGAGGCAAAGAAACTGATTCCAAAATTGCGAGCAGAAATGAGAAAAGCGGCGGCGGCTTTGGAATTTGAAAAGGCGGCAAAAATTCGTGATTTAATAGAAAAAATTAATTTAGCTATTTAAAAATGAGAGGTAAAATAATTATTAGAGGGGCGCGCCAACATAATTTAAAAAATATAAATTTGGAGATTCCTAAAGATAAGTTGGTGGTTTTTTCTGGAGTTTCGGGCTCGGGAAAGTCATCTTTAGCGATGGATACTTTATATGCCGAAGGGCAACGTCGTTATGTAGAATCTTTATCGGCTTACGCCAGGCAATTTTTAGGAATTCTTCCTAAGCCAGAGGTTGACAGTATTGAGGGCCTTTCGCCGGCGATTGCTATTGACCAGCATGGACTTTCTCATAATCCTCGCTCAACCGTAGGCACTGTTACTGAAATTTATGATTATTTAAGAGTTTTGTTTGCCCGAATTGGCCATCCCCGTTGTCCGAAATGCGGTCGGGAAGTTACCCGTCAAACGAGTAAACAAATTACTGAGCAAATTTTAAAATGGAGTAGAGAGCAATTTGGCAATTTGGCAATCAGGCAATTAAGAATTATGATTCTTTCTCCGGTTGTTCGCGATAAAAGAGGCGAATTTAGTAAACTTTTTGAAAATCTTAGAAATAAAGGTTTTGAGCAAGTAAGAATCGATGGCCATATTTACGATTTAAAGGAGAATTTTGTGTTAATAAAAACCAATCGTCACAATATTGAGGCAGTGGTTGATAAAATTACTCTTCAACAGAAGGATTTAAAACAAAAGGCCCAAATCCAACGAATCCAGGATGATGTGGAAATTGCTTTAGACTTAGCTGCCGGGTTGGTGATTTTAAGTAAAGTTGACGATTCTTCGTTTCAGTTTCCCCATAAACCGCGAAACATGAGAGATTTTTTGTATTCTTCCCGTTTTGCTTGCCCTGTTTGTAACATTTCTTTGCCAGAAATTGAACCGAGGATTTTTTCCTTTAACTCCCCTTTTGGTGCTTGTCCGGAATGTAATGGATTGGGAGTTAATTTAAGAATTGATACGGCTAAAGTTTCTCCTTGGCGGGCGGAGGAGTTAGAACATCGCTATTTTACTACCACTTCTGAGATTGTCCGAGAGGAAATTGAAAAACTGATGATTAAGGAAACCTGTCATTTATGTCAGGGAACAAGATTGAAGAAAGAGTCGTTGATGGTAACCGTAAAAGATCATCACATTGCTGAAGTTTCTGCTTGGAGTTTGGAAAAACTTTACAGATGGATAGTAAATCTGGATAAGGAATTAAACTCGGAAAAAGAAAAAGAAATCGCTAGACCTATTGTAGAGCAAATTTCTTCGAGGTTGAACTTTTTAATTTCTGTTGGCGTGGGTTATTTGACATTGGATCGAGGAGCTTCAACCTTATCGGCGGGAGAAGGGCAAAGAATTCGTCTTGCTTCTCAGGTTGGGAGTGGATTGACCGGAGTTTTGTATATTTTGGATGAGCCAACGGTTGGTTTACATCCTCGAGATATTCAGCGATTGGTGGATACCCTTAAAAAATTGCGAGATTTGGGGAATACAGTAATTGTAGTTGAGCACGACCAGGAAGTTCTTCGTCAGGCAGATTGGATTGTTGATTTTGGCCCGGGCGCAGGAAAAGAAGGAGGAGAGATTGTTGCCCAAGGCTCTCCAGCAGAGATTATGAAAAATCCTCGGTCGCTTAGCGGCAGATATCTTTCTGGTAGAGAGAAAATTCCTATATTTCCAAAAAATAATAATTTTAATGGTTGGTTGATAATTGAAGGCTGCAGAACTCATAATCTTAAAGATGTCACCATAAAATTGCCCTTGGGAAGTTTAATTTGTATTACTGGCGTTTCTGGCTCAGGAAAGTCAAGTTTGATTAGTGATACTCTTTATCCGGCTTTAAAAAAAGCCTTAAACCCCGAGTTTAAGGAGAGGCAAGGAGAATTCCGGGCGATTACCGGGACGGAAAATATCAACCAGGTTCTTTTAGTTGACCAATCCCCTATTGGGAGGACCTCCAGAAGCAATCCGGCGACTTATATTGGGGCCTTTACAGATATACGCGCCTTATTTGCCCAAACTCGGGAGGCAAAACTCAAAGGATTTACCCTTTCTCATTTTTCTTTTAATACTCAAGGAGGACGGTGCGAGGCTTGTCAAGGACAAGGGCAGTTGCGGGTTCAAATGCAGTTTCTCCCCGATCTCTGGGTAAATTGTGAGGAATGTCAGGGAAAAAGATTTAAACCAGAAGTTTTAGAGGTAGAATATAAAGAAAAAAACATCGCCGATATTTTAAGCCTTACTGTTAAGGAGGCAAAGGAATTTTTTGGGGCAATTCCTGGAATTACTAGAAAGCTTGAGGTATTAGAAAAAATAGGTTTGGATTATCTTGAGCTTGGTCAGCCCTCTCCTACTTTATCCGGAGGTGAATCTCAAAGATTAAAAATTGCCCGCGAGTTAGTTAAAAGAAGCGAAGGGAGGACAGTTTATCTTTTAGATGAACCTACTACCGGACTTCATCCTGCTGATTTAAAAAAATTACTTTTGGTTTTGCGAGAGTTAGTGGAGCGGGGGAATACCCTGATAGTAATAGAGCATAATTTAGAAGTTGTTAAGCAGGCAGATTGGATTGTTGATTTAGGACCGGAGGGAGGAGAAAATGGAGGTTGGGTAGTGGCTCAGGGGAAGCCGGAGGATATTGTTAAAAATCCGGATTCCTGGACAGGAAGATATCTTAAAAAATTTCTAACGACTAATTCCTAAATTTTTCTATGCTTAGTAATAAGTCATATCAGGACTTACCTAAATCGCCAGGGGTTTATCTTTTTAGAGATAAAAACAATAATATTTTATATGTTGGCAAGGCGATAAATTTAAGAAAAAGAGTAAAAAATTATTTCGAGAAAAAACTTTATGAAAATAGAATAAATTATTTACTCAAAGAAGTGGAAAAAATAGATTATATCTTGGTTAATTCTGAAGTGGAGGCCTTATTATTAGAGGCGAAATTAATTAAACAGTATCAGCCAAAATTTAATGTGAGACTGAAGGACGATAAGAGATATCTTTATGCTGGAATTACCAACCAAGATTATCCGCGAGTTTTTTTACTGCGGAAACCTGAAGATACAGCCAATCTTTTAGCTTGGTTTGGGCCTTTTCCTTCAGCTCAAAGTATTAGGGAAATTTTAAGATTACTCCGTCGGATTTTTCCCTATCGTTCTTGTCAAAAAATGCCCCCAAAAGTATGTTTATACTTTCATTTAGGTTTATGTCCAGGAATGTGCCAATATCCGATTGGAAAAAAGCTTTATATGGCCTCAATTAGAAAAATAAAACTATTTTTAGAAGGAAGGATAGATTTTTTGATGAAGAAATTAGAAAAGGAAATGCGCCAAGAGGCAAAAAATTTAGCTTTCGAGAAGGCAGAAAAAATTCGCCTCCAAATCCAAATGATTCAAAATATGTTAGGTAAGTTTAAAAAAGTTCCCGAAGAAGAAGAAACCCTTAATGCCCTTGGGTGGCTGAGAAAAATAATCGCTAAATATCAAAAAATTGAGCTAGGAATTATTCATCGGTTAGAAGCTTATGATGTTGCTAATTTAGG
>JBNAVS010000036.1:0-5491 GCA_049700235.1 Microgenomates group bacterium | reverse complement strand
ATTCAAGCAGAGGTCGCTGTTGCTTACAGAAGAATGGCTGGGTTTAATGTTCGCTATCCTTTTGGGTTAGATGATAATGGTCTTCCCACTGAAAGATTGGTAGAACAAGAAGAGGGAGTAGACAGAAAATCAGTGGGATTAGAGGAATTTTCTAAGAGATGTCAGGATGTCATAGCTCGTTTTGGGCGGCAATATGAAGATTTTTTTAGAAGACTTGGTTTTAGATGGGATTTAGTTTTGGAATATTCTACTATTTCTTCTGAAGTTCAGAGATTATCCCAACAAGTTTTTTTGGAGCTTTATCAAAAGGGAATTATTTATCGAGAGCAAGCTCCTGTATTATTTTGTCCTACTTGTCAAACTGCTGTAGCCCAGGCCGAGGTGGAAGATAAGGAAATCTCCGGATTTTTTTATGATCTGATTTTTAAAACAGCTGAAGGAGAAGAAGTGATAATTGCTACTACCAGACCAGAGCTTTTGCCGGCTTGCGTGGGGATTTTTGTCCACCCTCAAGATGAAAGATATAAAGCTCTTGTTGGTAAAGAAATAGAAACTCCCCTGGGAGAAAGAGTTAAAGTTTTTACCGATGATAAAGTTTCTCCAGAAAAAGGAACAGGAATAGTAATGTGTTGTACTTATGGGGATACAACTGATGTGTATTGGGTAAGAAAACACGCTCTTCCAGAGAAAATTGTCCTTACTCCTCAGGGAGTTTTTGTTTCAAACAATAAAGTTCCCGAGGAAATGCAGGGAAAGAGTCCGGGCGAGGCTAGAGAAATTTTGATAGAAATTTTGGGAAAAAATGGAAAAATTAAAAACAAGCGTCCTATTAGACACAAAGTTGGAGTTCACGAAAGATGTGCTACTCCCATAGAAATTATTTCTATTCCTCAATGGTTTGTAAAAATTTTACCGATGAAACCCCAACTTTTAGAAGCTGCTAATAAAATTAATTGGTATCCTTCTTATATGAAAGCAAGATTTATAAATTGGGTTGAAGGTCTTAATTGGGATTGGTGTATTTCAAGAGGAAGAGTTTGGGGAATTCCCATTCCAATATTTTATTGCCAAGATTGCAATGGTGTTGTTTTGCCAAATTTAGAAGAATTACCAATTGATCCCCGGTTTGACTCAAAAGAAAGAAATTGTCCTGCTTGTGGTTCAAAAAGAATAGCGGGAGAGAACTCTGTCTTGGATACTTGGTTTACTTCTGCCCTAACTCCTGACATTAATAATCAACATGAATTAAACGGGAGCCTAAGAGGAAAAATGTATCCCATGTCAATGCGTCCTCATGCCCACGATATTATAAGAACATGGACTACTTATACAATTGCTATGAGTCTTTTGCGTCATGGGGAAATTCCTTGGAAAGATTTAATGATTTCTGGACATGTTTTGCTGGCGAAAGGTGAGAAAATAAGCAAAAAAACCGGAGGAGGAGGTTATGATCCAATGCTGCTGGCAGAAAAGTATTCTGCCGATGCTCTTCGTTATGCCCTAACCGGAGGTTCTTTAGGTCAAGATGTTTATTTTGATGAAAAAGAGGTGAGAAAGGGACAGAGGCTAATTGTTAAAATCTTAAATGCTGGTAGATTTGTTTTGAAAAGCCTTAAAGATTTTTCTTATCAGGAAATACCTTTTGATTCTTTAGAGGAGTTCGACCGATGGATTTTGGTAAGATCTTCTCAAACTGCTTCCCGTATGGCTTTAGAGTTTGAAAGATATGAATTTGGAAGGGCAAGAGAGATATTTGAAAAATTTTTCTGGGGAGATTTTTGTGATAATTATTTGGAGATAGTCAAGGGTAGAATTTATGGGGAAGATGAGAAACTCCGTTTATCAGGCCAGTATGCTTTGTTTCATGCCTATTTAATGATTCTTAAGATGGCTGCTCCATTTTTTCCTCATATTACAGAAGAAATATATCATTCATATATATCTGATGATGATGTTTTAAGAAGTGAACCAAATAAGGGAATTTTCTTTAATTTTTGTGGACAATCAAGCATTCATTTAGCTTCTTGGCCTAAAACAAATTGGTCACTAAAAAAAGAACAGGGAAGTCAGATAAACATTGCTTTACAAATCATCCAAGAAATGAGAAGAGCTAAAACAGAAATGGGAATAAGTTTGGGAGAGAAAATTTCCTTACTGCGAGTAGTTGCTCCTATCCCGTTGGGGGATTCTTTAAAAAGGGATGTTCAAAATACAGCTAAAGCTGAAACTTTTAGTTATTCTGAAGGAGAAAAGTTTCAACTAGAAATAGTCCGATGACAAATTTAATTTTGAATCCCGGAGTAACTTTTAAGGTAAAAAACGATAAGTGTTTGGTTTATATCAATTTTGCTTTTAGTTATTTACAACTGGAGGGTGAAGTTAAAGATTGGTTCTTACAATTTGTTCGCAGGGGTAAATTAGTAAGAATACCTAAAGATTTTATTGATTTTCTTTTTAGAAAGAAGATTATTATTTATAAACCAGAATTTTTATGAAGACAAGAAGGAAGTTGTTTTCTAAAAAAGACTTTAAAGAGTTAGCAATCGAAAAGCCTGTTTTAGCTCAAATAGAGTTAACGAGAAATTGTAATCAATTTTGTAAGTTTTGTTTTCGCCGGTTAAAAGGAGGGAAATATTCTGAGGTTAAGGTTGAAAAGTGGAATAATTTAATTCCTAAATTATTTAAATTAGGGATAAGTAAAATAAATCTTTCAGGTGGAGAAATTCTTTTATACAAAGACTTATTAAGTTTTTTACAATTTAGTAAAAAAGCTAATTTTCAAATCACCCTAAATACTAACGGAACCTATTCTCTGAAGCCTTATTTAAGGTATCTTGATGAGATTGTTTTTTCGATTCATGGGTTAGGCTCTCTTCATGATGAAATAGTAGGCTTAGCGGGGGCGTTTAATTTAATTGAAAAACATTTGTCAGAAATTATAAGAAGTAAAAAAGCCATTCTCATTAATGTAGTGGTAATTAAAAAAAACTTTCCTTTCTTAAAAGAAATTTATGATTATTTTTCTAAAAAATATCCTTTAGTTAAATCTTATTCTTTCCAGATTGGTATTCGTCCCTTTGGTTCTTTGGATAATAATACTTTTCTTTCTTTAGATAAGAAAACTTTTAGGGATTATGTGCGATTTTTGAAAATGATCCCCGAAAAAAAGTTGATTTATAGGCATGGGCTAGGGCCACTAATTAGTAAAGAATCTTATAGTGATCCTCAATATTTATATCTTCCAGCATGTGCCGCAGGGAAATATAAGTTTTTAATTACATATAATGGTGATGTTTATCCGTGTAATTTTTTTACGAGTAAAGATTATTATTGCGGTAATGTGTTTCGAGATGATCTAAAAGAAATTTGGAAAAATGGAAAGGGTTTTAGGCCATTTAGAGAAATGTTTTTGAAGGAAAAAGTTCCTCAGAAATGTAATTTTTGTGAAAAGAAAGGTTTTTGTTTTGGCGGTTGTCGAGCTTGGACTAAAAGTTATTTTGTTAAGGGTTTTACTTTAGAAAGAGATAAACGCTGTGACTACCGGGATTCACATATTGGAGATTGAGATTACCAGTCGTTGTAATCTAAATTGCCCACAATGTTACAATCGTGGCTTTGGAATTGTTGATTTAAAAATACAAAAAATCATTGAATTGATAAATCTTTGGGCTAAAGAAAAAATTTTTAGGCTGGTAATTACCGGAGGCGAGCCTATTCTTCATCCTAAATTTGACGAAATAGCAATGTTTATTAAAAAGACTAAAAAAGAAAATAAAAACCTTGGGCAAGTTGTTCTTCAAACCAATGGTTTACTTATTCAGAATGTTAGTCCCGAAAACCTTTCGGTTTTTGATATTTTTCATTTGAGCGTTGATATAAAGGAAGGACCAAGAGAAAAAATAGCTCCTATTTCCAAAAGAATTGAGTTTTTGAAAAAGCATGGGTTGTCTGTCTATTTATTTGGGACTATCCATAAAGGCAATATTAATTCAATAGAGAAAATGATTAGTTTAGCAAAAAGAAATGGGGTTAAAATTGGCTTCAATATTTTAATTCCCAATGAAAGATGTGAAAAATTAAGTTTTTCTCCTCAGGAATATTTGGTAGTTTTAAAAAAACTTTGGGATTTCTATCGGAAAGGCCTTATTCTTAGACCTTCTTGTCCTCTTATGGCTCTTTTTGATAAAAAGAAGAGAAGGAAAAAATATACAGGAAACCTTGGTGGGTGTACGGCGGGAATCGCTTCGGTGGTGGTTGATTTTAAAGGGGATGTTTTGCCTTGTCCCTTTTTTAGAATTTCTGGGGGTAATATTTATAAAGATGATTTTTTAAAAATCTGGTTTAGATCAAAAATTTTCAATCAGCTAAGAGATCGCTCAAAATTTCAGTTTCCCTGTGGGAAATGCGAGAAACTTTCTTTTTGTGGCGGATGTCGGAGTCGAGCCTATCAGTTGGGGAAATCCCTAACGGCAGCCGATCCATTTTGTCCATTTTTGAATAAATAGAAAAATTATGATAAAATCGCTTACACGGAAAGGGGGTGAGAAAAATGAGAAAACCAAAATCAAGAAAATGGCAAATGAAGGTTAAGAACCTTAAGGCTAAGGGATGTTTAGTGAATATGAATTAGTTTTAATTACCCTATTTTCATTTTAAAAAGGGAGAGTAGAGTAGTTAAAAGATTTTCGCTACCATCTCAGATTGTAAAACTAATTTTAGCAACTGAGTGGTGAATGTAGCGAATTGTTCTGATTTACTAAACTGGAGAGGTGCCACCGAGGGGATGAAATATATGCATATTCGGTGTTAGAGTTCTTTTAATTTTTCTTTTGCTTTTTCGCTTGCGGGGTTAATTTTTTCTAAGATGTATTCTAATTGTTCGCGGGCTTTGTTTTTTTCGCCTTGCTGTTCATAAATTAAAGCCAAAGCGAAGCGGGGGTCTTCGTAGTTTGGTTTAAGCTGGATTGTTTCTTTTAAAGTTTTAATTGCCTGATCGTTTTGCCCCAAGGCGGTATAAACTAAAGCCAAATTATACCTCACCTTGGGCTCGGTTGGGGCCAATTCCGAGGCGCGAAGAAGTGATTGAAGGGCCAGCTGGTAATATTTTGGGTCCAGTCCCGCCAGTTTAAAACCAATTTTTGCCCGGGTTTTCCAAAAATTTAAATTATAGGGGCTGGTGGAGAGAGCTTTATTAGATTCGTTTAGGGCCAATTGGGCGAATTGGGCAGATAAAGTTGCCGATTGTGCTTTTGCCAAAACCGCCAAGTTTGCTTCCGACCAACCAAGCTCGTCGTGGTAGACTGGTTCAAAGCTTCGGAGTTTAATTGCTTGGTTTAAAAAGTTAAAAGCATGGTCGTAATAACCAGCTTTATTTAATTTCTCTCCCGAGGCAAAATAACTATCCGCCCGCCAGTATTTCAAAGTAAAAAGTAAAAAGTAAAAAGTAAAAAGGAAAATTGGGAGAATAATTAGTAATTGGTAATTAGTAATT
>JBNAVS010000035.1:0-5574 GCA_049700235.1 Microgenomates group bacterium | reverse complement strand
TAATTGCGAATTGCGAATTGCGAATTGCGAAGGAATCCCGCTGAGCGGGCATTGCGAATTTTACAGAGTAAGCGCCAATGTGCTGACTGATTCCCCCAAATTCCCTCTTAGTCAAATCTTTTTCATAAATTTTGGAGATTAAAGTAGTTTTTCCATGATCAATATGGCCTAAAACCACCACAATTGGAGGCCTTGTTTGCTCTTCAACTGATTTTTTTGCCAAATTTTTAATTGCCATTCTTCCACGTTAGCTATTTTTTACTTCCTTTTTTGGCTAGTTTTTCTTTAGAACGTGTCCCTGCCGAAGGTGGGGTTTTACGTTCTTCTTTAATATCTATTTTAAAATCGGTTAATTTCGCTGCTAAACGAACATTTTGGCCAGTTTTGCCAATTGCCAAAGAGAGTTGATCTTCAGGGACCCAAACAACCGCTGTTTTTTTCTTTTCATCAAGCTCTACTCTCATTTTTTCCGCTGGAGATAGGGCAGCGGCAATAAATTTTAGCGGGTCATCAGAATATTGAATAATATCAATTTTTTCTCCCCCAAGCTCATCAATTACCGCTTGAACCCGAACTCCTTTTTGGCCAACACAAGAACCAACAGGATCAATCCCTGCCTGGGTTGAGAAAACAGCTATCTTTGTCCGGCTGCCTGCTTCTCTGGCCACTTTTTTTATCTGAACTGCTCCCGAGGCAACTTCAGGCACTTCTCGACGAAAAAGGCCCACAACCAAACCCTCATCAGTCCGGGAAACGATTATTTGTCTACCGCGGGGAGTTTCTTGGATTTCCTTTATCAAAAAAGTTAGTCTTTGATTCAAATTATATTTCTCTCCCCCAACTTGTTCGTTTGGCGGCATTACCCCCTCGACCTTACCTATGTCAACAACGACAGTAGGACCGTCAAAACGCAAAACCATCCCATTAACCAAGGTTCCAATTCTTTTTGAGTATTCTTCTAAAATAGCGCTTTTTTCTGCTTCTCTAATTTTTTGTAACAAAACCTGTTTTGCTACTTGAGCAGCAATTCGGCCAAAGCCTGGGGGAGTAATCTCTTTTCTGGTCTGCGACTTTTCCCCCTTTTTTCTTAAATAAAGATGGGTTTCTCCACTCTCGGGATCAACCTCTGCTTCGTATTCAAATCCCTCTTTCAAACCATAATCTCTTTTGTAAGCGGCCAACATTGCCTCCTTGATCGTCCCCAAGACAACCTCGGGTTCAATTCCCCGCTCAGCACAGATCTGAGTCAAGGCAGCAGCAAATTCGGTTCTTGGTTTGGTGATCACCATTTTTAAAAAAGGTGGGCCTCCCCACCTCCAAAATCTCTTAATCTAAGAGATTTTATCACGATAAAGAAGATATAGTCAAGAAAGGGTTATCCTCTTTCAAATTCTCTTATCAGCTCTCTTTGTCTTGGGGTTAATTTTTCAGGGATTTTGACTAAAAGACGGACATATTGGTCGCCGCGACCATCTTCCCGAAGATGTTTAACCCCCCGACCCCGAAGGCGGACCATTGTTCCTGGTTGAGTTCCGGGACGAATTCTTAATTTCACCGGACCATCGATTGTGGGCACTTCTACCATTCCTCCCAAAATTGCCGTCCCTAAAGAAATCTCTTGATTAACAAACACATCATCCCCATCACGGCGAAAAACTTTATCCGGCCTAACATCAATCGTCACATAAAAATCAGAAAATTTTATTCTTGTACCATCTTCAACCCCAGGGGGAATGCGGATCTTTCGTTTTTTTCCCCCAACCACGATTTCTTTTTCGCAACCTTTTGCCGCCTCCATAAAACTTAAGCTCAACCCATAGCGGGGAACCTGTCGTGTTCTCCGAAAAGGCGAGGCACCACCAAAAAACTGTTCAAAAATCTCAAAAGGATCGGAAAAACCCTCAAAGTCAAAACCAAAACCCTCAAAAGGAGAACCACCAAAGGTAGTATAAGTATAGGTAAATGGTCCTTTTTTATAAGTCCTGGTAAATCCACCGGGGAAACCCTCAAATCCTCCCATACCTCCTGGAGTAAAAGCAGCATGGCCAAATTGATCATAAGCGGCTCTTTTTTCCGGATCTGATAAAACTTCATAAGCCTCATTTATCTCTTTAAACCGCTCCTCTGCCCCTGGCGACTTATTTCTATCAGGATGCCATTCTAAAGCCAATCTCCGATAGGCTTTTTTTACTTCTTCCAAAGAAGCATCCCGGCTTACTCCCAAAATATCGTAATAATCTCTTTTAGTTGGCATACGATTATTTTATACCAAATTAAGCCGCATCCGCGGCCCCAAATTAGAAGTTAGTCATTAGAAATTAGACATTAGAAATTAGAAATTTATTCTACCACTTCTCCCTCTTCAGCTTTGTTTTTTTTCTCTTCTTCCTCTTCAGTTGGCTGTTGGTTGCTGGTTGTTGGTTGCTCCTGTTGATACATCACCGCCCCCACTTTTTGGAGTTCTTCGGAAAGCTTTTTAGAGGCCTCCTCTATTTCCTCTTTAGCAACCTCAGTTTTCCCTAAAATCTCACGAACATTTTTAATTTCCGCTTCAACCTTTTCTTTATCTTCTTTTTTAACTTTTTCTCCAGCATCTTTAAGAGTCTTTTCGGCAACAAAAATCAAATTTTCTGCCTGATTTCGCGCTTCGGCTATTTCCTTCTTCTTCCGATCTTCCTCGGCATATTTTTCTGCCTCCTCCTGGGCTTTTTTGACCTCTTCTTCGCTTAAACCTACCGCCCCTTTAATAGTAATTTCCTGTTCTTTCCCTGTTGCCTTATCTTTGGCGGTAACTTTCAAAATCCCATTGGCATCGATATCGAAAGTAACCTCTATTTGGGGCACACCTCGCGGAGCCGGAGGAATCCCATCTAAAATAAATCTTCCTAAAGATTTGTTATCCGCCGCCATTGGCCGTTCCCCCTGTAAAACATTTATCTCTACCTGTGTTTGGTTATCAGCGGCGGTGGAAAATATTTGCGTTTTTGAAGTAGGAATAGTAGTATTCCGGGGAATCATCGGTGTACTTATCCCGCCTAAAGTTTCAATACTTAAGGTTAATGGGGTAACATCTAAAAGTAAAATATCTTTTACCTCACCGGCTAATACTCCCCCTTGAATCGCTGCCCCAACGGCAACTACCTCATCCGGATTAACTGAACGATTTGGCTCTTTACCAAAAAAGTTTTTTACTGTCTCGTAAACTTTAGGCATTCTTGTCATTCCTCCAACTAACACCACATTATCAATCTTGTTAGGGGTAAGCTTGGCATCTTTTAAGCATTGCTCAATCGGCCTAATTGTTTTTTGAATTAAATCGTCAACTAATTGCTCTAATTTTGCCCGAGTTAACTTCATCGTTAGGTGAAGGGGCTGACCGGCTGACCCTTGGGTAATATAAGGAAGATTGATTTCTGTTTCTGTTGCTGAAGAAAGTTCAATTTTTGCCTTCTCTGCCGCGTCACGCAATCTTTGCAAAGCCTGTTTATCTTCTCGCAAATCAACCCCATTTTCTTTTTTAAATTCCTCAGCAATCCAATCAACCACTCGCCGATCAAAATCATCTCCCCCCAGAAAGGTATCTCCATTGGTTGCTTTAACCTCAAAAACCCCATCGCCAATTTCCAAAATCGAAATATCAAAAGTTCCCCCACCTAAATCGTAGACAGCAATTGTTTCTCCCTCTTTTTTCTCCAAACCATAGGCTAAAGAAGCAGCTGTTGGTTCATTGATAATTCGCTCTACCTTTAACCCGGCAATCTCTCCTGCTTGTTTTGTCGCCTGTCGTTGGGCATCATCAAAATAGGCAGGGACAGTGATTACTGCCTGAGTCACCTTTTCTCCCAAATAAGCCTCGGCATCGGCTTTGATCTTTGCTAAAATTTTGGCGGAGATTTCCTGAGGAGTATATGTTTTTCCTCCAACCTCTACTACCGCCATCCCTTCCTTTCCTTCTTTGATCTTGTAGGGGACCATTTTCATCGTCTTTTTAACCTCCGAATCGGAAAATCTTCTTCCCATCAATCTTTTTACCGAATAAATCGTGCTTTCCGGATTTAGAATCATCTGCCTTTTAGCCACATCACCAACCAAATTTTTGATTGGTTCAACCACCGAGGGTATCACATTTCTTCCCTCGGCTGAAGGAATCACCTTTGGCCGCCCTCCTTCCATAACGGCGACACAAGAATTGGTTGTTCCCAAATCAATACCGATAATTTTTGCCATTTTACCTCCTAAACATAGTTACCTCTTAACTTTTCTTCTCTTACTTTTTTTGCTTTTTTAATCTTCTCTTTCGCCTTTTCGCCTCCACCGACTTTTACTTTTGCCGGACGTAAAACCTTCCCTTCCATTTCCCAGCCATCTTGAACAACTTCTAAAACCTTATTCTCTGGACCCTCGGCTACCTCTATTGCTTCCATCTTCTGGGGGTCAAAATCCTTACCTTCAGCAGAAATTCTTTTAACCCCCTCGCTTTTTAAAATCTCCTCAAAACGAGCGCAAATCAAACTCAAACCCTTGTCTTTTAAAAAACTCTCACAGACCCGTAAGTCATCATAAACCTCCAAAAATTTTTTCAAAATCCTTTCTCCTGCATATTTTATAAACTCCTCTTTTTCTTTTTCAACTCTTTTTCGCAAATTATCATAGTCAGCCAAGGCTCTTTTCCATTTATTCTCCAAATCAGCAATAACCTTTTGATTTTTCTTACCCATAGCTTATAAATTTCTTGCTATCTCTTCAATCAAATTCCCAAAATAACGGACAAAGGGAATCACCAAAGGATAATTAAGCCTTTCCGGACCAATTACTCCAAGCGATCCTTTTTTGTGAGGTCCGGCATCAAAATGGGTAAAAACCATCCCGCAGGGCTCTAAATAATCATAACCCAGTTCGTCTCCCAGCAAAAGATGAATTGGATCCTCGCCAAAAGATCTTTGGAAAAGCTTTTGGACCTCATTGACTTCGTCAATCAGCGAAAGGACTGCCCGGGTCACATCAATATCATAAAATTCAGGCATCGAAAGGATATTAGCATAACCGGCATGATAGATATTACCATCCTCAACTGCCGCTAGGGCGAGAGTCTGGGTTTTTTGGGCTAAAGCCCTTACTGCTTCTCTCATCAGACGGTCAAAATCAAAACGACTATCCCAAATCCTCTCTTTGGCCGCCACCTCATCGGCAACCGAAAGCTCCTCTTCTTGCATCAACTGACTAACATAAAGCCTAAAAGCTTGTTTAGTGGGAATTCTCCCTCCAGAAGCATGGGGTTGTCTAAGATATCCTGCCTCGGTTAACTTGACCATTTCATTTCTTATAGTGGCCGGGGAAATTCCAAGCTCATACTTCTTTTCCAAAGCCTCCGAACCTACTGGCTTGGCACTCTCCATATACTCCTCCACAATTGCCTTTAAAATTCTTGTTTGTCTTTCTGTGAGTTCTGGCATGCTTGTCACGTTTCCCGACGAACGTCGGGATTACGGGATTAGCAGAATAATATCACGACTGCTAAAATTTGTCAAGAGGATGTACTCGACGGGGACATCGTTAACACTCTTTGGGTAGTAT
>JBNAVS010000034.1:0-5617 GCA_049700235.1 Microgenomates group bacterium | reverse complement strand
TAATATGGGAGATTATATCTTAAAGAAAAACTACCAGCGCTGTTTAATCTATCTTTATCTCTTCTTCTCATCGTTTACCTCCTGTCTAAACCTCTTGATATAGTTTGATACAGGAGTGTAAACGATGTTTCTCATCGAGCGCACCTTTCCTTAAGAGTGTAACCGATGTAGAAGTCTATCTACACCCTGGGGGTGTAATCATATCTACACCTCGGGAACATTTAAAAACTTATAAACACTTGTCGCCGCAATTGCCCCTTCAGAACAGGCAGTTACAATCTGTTGAAGTTTCCCAGCGGCATTGGCAATATCCCCGGCGGCAAAAATCCCCGGAACATTGGTCGCCATATCCGGGCCAACTTTAACAAATCCTTTCTCGTCCACCTCCACCCCCAACGGCTTTACCAACTCCGCCCCTGGCACTCCGCCAATCTCAATAAAAACCCCATCAACCGGTAAATATTCCCTTCCCCGATATTGTTTGTCCAACTTTATTCCTCCTACCACTTCCAGTTTTGAGATTTGAGATTTAGATTTGACATTTGCCATTTGAGTTTTGCCATCTCCTAAAATCTCTGTCACGTTTGTTTCATAAATTATTTCGATTTTCGGATTTTTCTCCACTCTTTCTCTCCAAATCGGCTCCGCCCGCAACGGCTTTCCCCGATAAATTATATAAACTTTCTTGGCAAACTCCGCCAAATGGCTGGCACTCATTACCGCCGCATTTGCTCCGCCAATTACTGCCACAGTTTTATTGCGGAAAAACGGAGCGTCGCAAGTGGCGCAATAGCTTACCCCCCTCCCCAAATACCTCTTTTCCCCCGGCACTCCCAACTCCCTTCTTCTTGTCCCTGTTGCTAAAATTACTGCCCGGCTTTTATACTCTCTACCGCTTGCAGTAATAATTTTAAATTTTACATTGTCATTTTTAATTTTTAATTTTAAATTTTTAATTTCAACGACTTCGTCGTTGACAATCTCCCCTCCCAACTCCTTCGCCTGCTCCACCATCTTTTTTGTCAACTCCATTCCGGAAATTCGCTTAAACCCCGGATAATTTTCCACCACCCAAGCCAAAGCCATTGCCCCGCCCAATTCTTTACCAATCACCAAATGTTTAATCCGGTAGCGCGAGGCATAAATCGAGGCCGTCAGCCCCGCTGGACCCGCCCCGATGATGATTAAGTCGTATATTGATGGTATATTATGTTGTGTATTAAATTGTTTATTGGATACTATATTCATAAAAGGTGGTTGATTTTGATTTGTTAGATTTTAAATAATTTATAAAATTATTAATTTTTACACCAAGTTTATCGGCTTTACTGACTAACTCCTCTTTTCTTTCTTTATCTAAAAATCCTAATTTAAAACAAATCAATAATATACTTTTTACCTCTAAAAGTGAACCGCGGGCATTATATAAAAATATCGCCTTATCTTTAAAATGAAAGCGCCCATAGCTTTCAGCAATATTGAGGGCAATGGAAATTGCAGCTCTTCTTAATTGTGAAGTGATACCGTAAATTTCTTCTTTGGGAAAATTCTTAGTAACTTTATAAACCCCTAAAACCAACTCTTCCGCTAATTGATAAATTTCCAAACTCGTAAAATCTCTTCCCATAATAACTACTTAATATACTACTTAATCAACTACTTAATATACTACTCAATCAACTACCTAATCAACCCTTACTCCCCCGGACAATCTTTTGATTTTCGAAAACCAGCTTCCTTCGCTTCTTCCTCACTACAAAACCATCTATCTCCCTCCCGCTGGTTAATCACAATCTTGTCGTAATTATAGCATTCCGGCAAATGATAAACAAATTCCACCTTCGCCACCTGTAGCGATTAAAGACAATGTTAAAATAAATTATGGCCGTCGTTCTTTTATTCCTTACCTACGGAATTTTTTTAGCCCACAAAATCAATCTTGTTACCGCTGACTTGGGAAGGCATTTACGAAACGGTGAGCTTCTTTTCCAAAACCCGGCCGTTCTTTTTCGCAACTTTTACTCTTATACCCAGCCTGATTTTCCAGTAATCAACCATCATTGGGGAAGCGGGCTGATTTTTTGGAATATTTTTAGGTTTGGCGGTTTTCCTGCTTTGTCTTTATTTAATCTTTTTTTAAGCCTGGCAACCTTTTTTATCTTTTTTAAGCTGGCAAAAAAAGCCTCGGGAGTTGGCCTGGCAACTTTGGTTTCCCTGCCCTTGATTCCCCTTTTGGCTGAACGAACAGAAATCCGGCCAGAAATTTTTAGTTATTTTTTCAGTGGCGTTTTTTTCTTTTTTTTATCTTCCCAAAAATATCTCTGGCTACTGCCCTTGTTGCAAGTCCTTTGGGTCAATCTCCATATTTATTTTTTCTTAGGCCCGCTTTTGGTCGGTATTTTTTTAGTCAGCAAAAAGTCCCGCCAGCTAGCCTATGTTTTTCTCCTCACTACCGCCGCCTGTCTTGTTAATCCCTTTGGCTTAAAAGGAGCTTTATCTCCCCTAACAATTTTTGAGAATTACGGTTATCGCTTGGTAGAAAATCAGCCGGTCTGGTTTATTGAAAAACTTATTAGAAATCCAAACTTTGCGATTTTTAAAATCAATTTTGGGATTTTGCTTGCCAGCTTTGTTTTGGCTTTTTGGCGGAAAAAACCAGTCTCTCTTGTCAATCTTTTCTTGGCCTTGTTTTTTTCTGCTTTAGCCTGGAGGGCAATCCGCAATTTTACAATTTTTGCCCTATTTACATTGCCAATAATTTCCGACAATCTCCAAAACGTCTTGCCGAAAAGATCCGAAATCAACCAAGCCCTAATTTTAATAAGCACCGTTCTTTTGGTTTTTGCCTTTCCTCTGGTTGCTTTTGGCCTCCTGCCCTCTTTTTTTCCTTATTGGCATGAACCTGGTTTTGGTCTGGAAAAAGAAAACAGCGCCGCCGCCGAGTTTTTCAAAAAAGAAAAAATCAAAGGCCCGATTTTCAATAATTACGATATTGGCGGCTATTTAATCTTCCATCTTTTTCCGGAGGAAAAAGTTTTTGTTGATAACCGACCAGAGGCATATCCTAAGGAATTTTTTGAAAAAGTTTATATTCCGATGCAGGAAAGCGAGGAAGAATGGAAAAAACAAGAGGAAAAATATCAATTCAATGCTATTTTTTTCAGCCGGTTAGATGCCACTCCTTGGGGACAGAAATTTTTAATCTCCCGGGTTAAAGATCCTTCTTGGGCGCCGGTTTTTGTTGACCGCTATACAATAATTTTTCTAAAAAGAAACCAACAAAACAGCCAAATCATCAAAACCCACGAAATCCCCAAAGAAGAATAACAACACCGGGTGTTGATTCCTATTGGAACACCGGGAAACCTCAAGCAAACGAGCCTCTTGATGGCGGTTGCTCACCACCCGCTGGTGGAGTCCATCCCCCCGACGCTGGTTTTTGATAGCTTTCAAAAGAAGCCGCCGCCGTTGGATTGACCGCTCGCAAAACCTCCAAAACTTTTTCTCTGATTGCACCCGAATGGATAACACCATTAACCGCTGCCGTTGGTACCCAAACCTCTACCTGTCTGGCGACTTCCTCCGCCTGCTCAGGAGTTGCTCCTGATTTAATCACCCCTGCCACTACTTTGTTACGGTCAAAATCCTCCAACCTGCCATCTTTCTTTTGAACTTTGACTGGCATTCATTTTCACCTCCTTCCTCATCTTTACCTTCTTTTCATTGCCCGAAAACACTCCTGGCAATAAACTGGTCTGTCACCTCTTGGCTGAAAAGGAACTTGAGTCGGCTTACCGCACTTCGCACAAACCACATCATACATTTGTCTGCTTCCAAATCGCTGTTGTTTTTTTGCCTGACGGCACTTCGGACAGCGAGCCGGGGGATTATCAAAACCTTTTTGCTGGTAAAACTCCTGTTCAGAAGCAGTCCAAACAAAATCAGCTCCGCAATCGCGGCATTTTATTGTCTTATCGTAAAAAGGCATCCTTAGATTCACCTCCTTTCCTGAAACGTGATTCGCCGAAGGCGAATTTTACGTTTCGCGGGAATCTAAGGAGCCTGAAAAAAGAAACAGAGAAACCTGCCTTTCTTAAAACGTAATCCTGCAACGCAGGATTTTACGTTTCCCGAAACGTGATTCGTCGAAGGCGAATTTTACGTTTCGCGGCAAAACCTTAAATTCCGCTAACTAAATATATCATAAAACAATTATTTTTCCAAAAGACTTTTAACAAAACTTACCTTCCGATTATCAAAAACTGTTTTAAAAGTTTCAAAAAACCCATGCCTTCCCAAAAGCGGAGGAATAAAATCATTATTCAAAAACCCTAAAGGAATTTTTCTTTCCCAATTTCCCAATCTAACAACAATTTTTTCTTCACAAAAGAAAACTATCTCCTCGCCCCCAACTCCGCTGGTTTCCAATTTTTGACAATCTTTCTTTAAATCTATTCCTAAACTTGGAGCCAAAAATCGCGGAAGCAAAGTATAATCCGCACCCGTATCAATAATCATTGTTACTGGCTTGAAAACACCAGTAATTTTGTTTTGAAACAGAACAACAGCAATTGGGCGATAGATTGTCCCTAAAAGCGAGGATTTTTCTTTTTTGAAGGCAAAACTTAAACCCATCAAAATATTAACAAAATTAGAGTATCAGATTTGGGAATATAGGTAACTAAGGGCGGGTTTTTGTATTTTTTCTCCAAATTCTTAATCATTTTTTCCGCCTCCTTGCCAGTTTCTGCCGAAAAAATTCTTCCCCCCACTACTGCCACAATTTTCCCTTTGTATCTGTTCCATTTTGCTAAAAGGACTTCTTGCTCCCGGGTAAAACTGGGGATTTTTCTCCTCATATTTCTATTTTACCCCGCAAGCCAGCCTCCGTCAACATACAAAACCGTCCCGGTAATATAATCCGCCTCATCCGAAGCCAAGAAAGCCGCCGCCGCCCCAATATCTTCCGGCTTACCTACTCTTCCTTTCGGAATTCTGGCCATCAAACTCGTCTTCATTGCCTCATCGGTTAACATCCCTTTGGTCATATCAGTCTCAATCACTCCCGGGGCAATGGCATTAACATTTATTCCTTTTGGTGCCAACTCTAAAGCCATATTTTCGGTTAGGGCAACTGCCCCGCCTTTTGAGGCGGTATAATGGGCAATATGGGAAAAACCAATCCCCACTCCTCCGGAAGCAATCGAGGCGATATTGATAATTTTTGAACCCGGTCCCATCAAACGAACCGCTTCTTGAGCACACAAAAACTGTCCCTTCAAATTAACTGCCAAAACCTGATCCCATTGCTCCTCCGGCATTTCCTCGAATGGTACAAAAAACACAATCCCCGCGTTGTTGACCAAAATATCCAACTTGCCCCACTTTGTCTTAATCTCTTCAAACATCTTTGACACCGAGGCTTTGTTGCTCACATCCGCCTGAACGGCAAATGAATCTCGCCCCAAAGCTTTAACCTCGGAAACCACCTTTTCTGCCTCCACCGCATTTGAGTGGTAATTCACCGCCACATCCGCCCCTTGTTTTGCCAACGCTAAAGCAATTCCCCGACCGATTCCCCGGGAAGCGCCAGTCACTAAAGCTTTTTTACCCGTTA
>JBNAVS010000033.1:0-5692 GCA_049700235.1 Microgenomates group bacterium | reverse complement strand
CCTGCAAAGACAAACGCTGGGATCGGTTTGTTGAAAACCACCCATTCGGATGGGTCTGTCACCTTTCAGGATGGAAAAAAGTACTCGAGAGTAGTTTCCCCAACATAAAAGGATATACATTAGCCATAGAAGAAAAAGACAAGATTATAGCCGGAATATCAATTTACGAGGTAAAAAGTTGGCTTACCGGAAGTCGGCTCATTTCTATCCCTTTTGCTACCTTAAGCGATCCTCTGATTAATTCCCCAGAGCAAATGGAGGCTCTTACTTCTTGGGCATTAAAATTGAAAGAGCAAAGAAAAGCCTTATTTTTAGAAATAAGGACTACTCAGGTAAATCCATTAAACTTTAATAATCACTTTTTTAAATACAATTATTACAAACACCATTACCTAACTCTTAAAAGAGAGGTTGAAGAGATTAAAAAAGCTTTCCATCGTAGTTGTGTTCGGCAGAGAATAACACGAGCTGAAAAAAGTGGAATTTCTATAAGGAATGGCGAAACTGAAGATGATTTAAAAGATTTTTATCAACTTTACATGATTACAAGAAAGCGTCTGGCTCTTCCTCCCCAACCTTTTAAGTTCTTTAAATCTATTTGGAATATATTTTTTCAGGATAAAAAAGTAGAATTATTATTAGCCCAAAAAAATGATAAGCCTATCGCTGGATTGCTATTGTTTAAATTTAGAAAAAGAGTTTCTGCTGAATGTGCTGGATCTGATGAACGTTTTAATGATTTAAGTCCCAACCACCTTCTTTTCTGGGAAGCGATTCGTTCAGCTCAAAAGGAAGGGTTCGAAATATTTGATTTTGGTAGAACCTCTCCACTGAGCAGAAGTCTCATGGTTTTTAAAAGGAGATGGGGAACAATCGAAATTGATTTACCAATTTATTTTTACCCTAAAGAAGTTGCCATAAAAAATATAAAAAAAGAAGGCTCCTTAGGCTACCAATTGACCCAAAGATTATGCAAAATAATTCCTTTTCCATATTTTGAATACCTTGGTCGCTTCATTTACAGGCATTTGGGTTGAAAAGATATATAAAAAACATCGATGAACTTAAAGAGTTTATTATCAAAAATGGCTGTTTTCCAGAAGAAGAGAACCGCCAAATTTTTGAAAAATGGTTCGCCAATGGACCTCGATATCTATTTCGACCAATTAATAGGAAATATCAAATTACCACCAAAATTCTCTGTGATATAGGATGTTCCTATGGAACGAATCTAATCTTCTGCTCCCGAGAATCTTACGGTATTGAAATAGATAAAAGAAAAATTGAGTTTGCAAAAAGCATTGGATTATTAGTTTATGAAAGAGACCTTCAAAAAGAAGAGATAGATGATCTACCAAAAGTTGAGATAGTTTGGTGTTCGGCTGTTTTGGAACATCTTGAATCGCCCTACATATTTTTAAAAAAGATAAATCAATTATTAAAAAGCAATGGCTTAGAGTTTATTTATGTTTCAACAATTCCATTATTTCCATGGTTAAGATTCACTCCAGTATTGGGAAAGTTTGTTTCGGGATACAATAACAATGACCACTTGTATGCCTTTGTCCCCAGTACTCTGAAATTTATTTGCGAAAGAGCTGGTTTTAAAACTGTTGAATTATCACCATTTTACCCAGGTTTATTTAAGTCTTTTAACCCTATTCCATTTATCAACCGGTTGGTAGGAAGGATAGTTTACGTTGGAAAAAAATTACAATAAGTGTCAAATCTTTTTTTTAAACGACACCTCAAAGGAATTATCAATATTTGAGATTTTTTGGCAAAGGCGAAATCGATTAAAGAGGATAATGAAAAGACGTTTAAATTTTTGTCGCAATTTGATAATTGGATTTTTAGGTGGGAAAAAGATAAATAATAATTCCCAAAAAGTTAGAGATATGAAAAGCAACCTAAAACCAGGAGACATAGTCTTTGTAAAATCAAAAGATGAGATTCAAAAAACTTTAAATAATTGGAACCAACTTAAAGGATGCGCTTTTATGGAGGAGATGTGGCCTTATTGTGGAACAAAACAGAAGGTACTAAAAAGAGTGGAGAAATTTCTTGACGAAAGGGACTATCTGATTAAGAAATGCAATGGAATAGTCATTCTCGAAGGGGTTATGTGCCAGGGAACAAAAGATTTCGGTCCCTGCGATCGCTCTTGCTTCTTTTTTTGGCGGGAAGAATGGCTGAAAAAAATAAATTATAAGGAATAATATGCCTAACTTTCTTTATTACAAACTAAAACCTTTAATACCTCGCATTTTGCAGATCTGGATAAGGCGGATGATTGTACGACGAAAGCTTAAAAAATATTCTGATATTTGGCCGATAGATGAAAGGGCTGGGAATCCTCCGGAGGGATGGCCGGGTTGGCCAGAGGGAAAGAAATTTGCCCTCGTGCTAACTCACGATGTGGAGTCAGAAAAAGGCCTTGAAAAAGTGATTGAACTGGCAAAACTTGAAGAAAGTATGGGTTTCAGGTCTTCTTTCAATTTTGTAGCTGAGGATTATGAAGTTCCTCAGGAGATAATCGATTATTTAAAAACCCATGGGTTTGAGATAGGGATTCATGGCTTAAATCACAAAGGAAATATTTTTAAATCTTACCGCCATTTCAAAAAACAGGTGCCTAAAATAAATGAATACCTTAAAAAATGGGGAGCCGTGGGTTTCCGTGCTCCAAGTATGTATCATAATTTAAACTGGGTAGGCGAATTAAACATTGAATACGATTCATCTACTTTCGATACCGACCCCTTCGAGCCCCAGCCCGACGCCGTTGGCACCATCTTCCCCTTTTTAGTTCCTCGACACAGGTCTTTTAACAAAATAAACCCAAAAGACCAGATAGACGAGAAAAACCAGATAGACCAGATAAACCAAACAAACCAGACAGACCGGTTTTCGCTCTGCGCTCTGCGCTCTGCGCCAGGCGACACAAAAGCCTTTTCCCCTTCCGCCTCCCGCCTTCCGCCTCACGATAAAAATATCTCTTTTGACGCTATGCGCTCTGCGCTATGCTCTATGCCAGAAAGTAGTTATTTCGTCGAGCTTCCTTATACTTTGCCCCAGGACCACCTCTTATTTATTCTGCTTCAAGAGAAGGACATTTCCATCTGGAAGAAAAAACTCGACTGGATCGCCGAAAAAGGGGGTATGGCTCTTCTTGGAGTTCATCCGGATTATTTAAATTTTGATGGGGAAAAAAATAATTTGGAAGAATATCCATCTTATTTTTATGAAAATTTTTTAGGCTATATAAAGGAGAAATATAACGGCCAATACTGGAATCCGTTGCCAGGTGATATTACAAATTATTATAGAAATAATTTTGTAAATTCGGTTAATTATAATTATTACCAAAAAAAAATTAAAGTTTGTATGTTGGCATATTCATTTTACGAATTTGATGGAAGAGTAAGAAAATATGCTGAGAGTTTAGCTAATGAAGGAAAACAAGTTGATATAATTTGTCTGAAAAGAGATAAAGATAACCTAAAATATAATTTCCCTAATATTAATATATTCAGAATTCAAAAAAGGGCAGGAAATGAAAAGGCGGGAAAAGATTATTTTTTAAGAATATTAAAATTTTTTGTGAAATCTGGTTTTTTTCTGACATGGAAACATTTAAAAGAAAAATATAATTTGGTTCATGTACATAATATGCCCGATTTTCTTGTTTTCGCTTCAATAATTCCGAAAATATTAGGAGCAAAGGTAATTCTTGACGTCCATGATATTGTTCCTGAACTTTATTCAAACAAATTTAAAAAAAGTCAGGAGAATATTTTATTTAAAATCCTAAAAGTTTTTGAAAAATTATCATGCTCTTTTTCGAATCATGTCATAGTTTCAAATCATATTTGGGCAGAAAAATTAATAACACGTTCTGTTAGAAAAAATAGATTATCTGTTATTTTAAATTATCCAAAAGAAGAGATTTTCTTTAATGATAAAAATAATTATAAAAAAGATAAAAAAAATAAAATTAAAATAATCTACCCGGGATCCTTAAATTGGCATCAAGGAGTTGATTTGGCAATAAAGGCAGTGGCTTTGATAAAAGACGAAATTCCAAATGTCGAGCTGCATATTTATGGTGATGGACCAGAGAAATTAAAATTATATAAATATATTAATGAATTTAAATTAAATGGAAAGGTGATAATTAAAGAAAATTTACATATAAATGAAATTGCTAAAAAAATGGCTGAAGCTGATATCGGGATTGTTCCAAAAAGAAATGACTCTTTTGGAGGTGAAGCATTTAGTACAAAAATCCTTGAATTCATGGCTCTGGGAACGCCCGTTATTGTAAGCAAAACAAAGATTGACCAATATTACTTTAATGATTCAGTAGTTAAATTTTTCGAGCCAGAAAATGAAGAAGATTTAGCTAACGCAATATTGGAATTGATAAAAAATCCAGAACTTAGAGAAAATTTATCAAAGAATGCTCTGAATTTCGTGCAAGATTATTTATGGTCCAAACACGAACACGAATATCTGAATTTAGTTAATTATTTAATCAGGGGAAATTGATTTTAGAGCAATCCTTTTTATTAATAAATATCTTTACCCGTCAATCGTCAAAAAAACCTTACTTTGCCAAAGAAGCTAAACGTAGCCGCTAAACGAAACGGTCCTCCTAACCGTTAGACGTTTACGAAGATCGTCAATCGCTATTCGTGTCCCATGATTCTTAATTTATAACCTGTAACATGTAACTTGAAACTTGTAACCCGTAACGTGTAACTTCTAACCTATAACCAGCAACCTGTAACTTTCAACTATAATTTGATTCCGTCAAAATGCGCTTAGATCGTTTCCTAACTCTTTATTTGTTTAGTCCTCTATATAAATTGTTAAGAAAGGATAATGGCCTTCATATTCCGATTTTAATGTACCACAGCATCTCCGATGTACCCGAATCAGGCCATCCGTATTACCGGATAAATACTTCTCCAAAACGCTTCTACGAACACATGAAATTCCTAAGAGATAACAACTATAAAGTCATTTCTCTATCTGAAGCCATAGATTTAACGAGTGGCAAATCCCAACCTGTAACTTGTAACCTGCAACCTGTAACTTGTAACTTGCAAGGCGCAACTCGTAACCCGCAACCTGAAACCTGTAACTCAATAAACCCAACTAACTCAACCAATTTTGTCGTCCTCACATTCGATGACGGCTACGCGGATTTCTACACCACAGCCTGGCCCATCCTGCGGGAGTTCAACTACCCTGTAACCCTATATCTACCGACAGGCCTTGTGGGAGAGGGTTGGCCGTTTGACTTCAAGGGCAGGCCCTGCCTCACATGGGAAGAAGTCAGAGAGCTCAGCCGTTCCGGGATCGAAGTCGGCTCCCACACTGTCACTCACAGAAAGCTTTATGAACTACCATGGAAAGAGGTGGAAGAAGAGCTCAGGTGTTCCAGGGAGAAGCTCGTGGCAGAAATCGGCACCCCCATCCAGCATTTCTCCCTTCCATTCGCATATCCAGCAGACAAGCAATGGGAGGCCTCCTTCCAGAGGCTACTCAATGTTTGCGGTTATCGCTCCTGCGCCACCACAACAATCGGCCTTCACAAACCAGGAGACAATCCCTTATGTCTGAAACGCATTCCAGTCAATAACTCAGACGACCTCCGCCTTTTCAAGGCAAAGCTCACAGGGGC
>JBNAVS010000032.1:0-5793 GCA_049700235.1 Microgenomates group bacterium | reverse complement strand
GGAAGTTCCGTAGCTGGAAAGTTGGCGATGTGGTTGAGGGAGTGGTGACGGAAAAAACAGGCCGGGCGATTTATCTGGATATTGGGGGAAAAACCGAGGGGATGGTCATTGATAGGGAAATGAAGGCGACGGCGGATTTTATCAAAGACCTAAAAGTTGGGGATAAGGTTTTGGCAGTTGTTACCCAACCAGAAAATGATAAAGGCCAAACCCTTTTATCTTTAAAAAAGGCGGCTTTCCAAAAAGTTTGGCAAGAATTTGAGGAAAAATTAAAAACAGGGGAGCCGTTGAAAGTTAGGGGAGTTGGGGTAAATAAAGGCGGTTTGATAGTTGAAACCAAAGGAACCCAAGGTTTTATCCCCGCTTCTCAATTTTCCTCTTCATATTTGGGGGAAATCGAACAGCTTGTGGGTAGAGATTTGGAAGTAAAGGTAATTGAGGTTGACCTGACAAAAAATCGCCTGATTTTTTCTGAAAAAGCGGTTTCTGAAGCCGGTTTATTGAAAGAGCAAGAAGAGGCTTTAAAGAAAATAAAAATCGGCGATGTTTTAAAAGGTGAGGTTAGCGGGGTAATGCCTTTTGGACTTTTTGTCAAAATTAAAATTGGCAAGATTTTGCTCGAGGGTCTTGTTCATATTTCTGAGATATCTTGGGAAAAAGTTGAAGATCCGAGTAATTTTTATAAACAAGGGGAGAAAGTTAAAGTAAAGGTTTTGGGGATTGATAAAAGAACCGGGAAACTCAATTTATCAATAAAACAGCTTTTTCCCGATCCCTGGGAGGAGATTGAGAAAAAATATCCTGTCGACGCCAAAGTCAAAGGAAAGATAGTAAAGTTAGCTCCTTTTGGGGCTTTTGTTAATCTTGAGCCGGGGATTGAGGGATTGATTCATATTTCTAAAATCCCGGCGGAAAAAACCCTTAAAGTTGGAGAAAAGGTTGATTGTTTTGTGGAATCTTTAGACAAAGAAAACCGGCGAATGAGCTTGGGGTTGGTTTTAAAAGAAAAGCCGGTAGGATATAAGTAGAGAATGTCGTCCGGAAGGAGAAGTGCATCGCTAATATTAGTCGCGGTTAATTAAGGGGTTGTGTCTTTAAAATTTTTGCTCCTGGAATTTCGCCTATTTCGGTTTTTAGTTCTGGATCATATATTATGCCTACCGGCAACAGGTCTATACTTTCAGTGTCGTTGTAGGACATGTTGATGGTCTCATTTTTAATACCCTGAACATCTATATAGCTGCGGGCATTAACTACTTTTCCAAAAGTAAGATATAGTTTTTTTTCTCCATTTTCAGAATATTTTTCGAAAGAATCAAGGTTTCCTATAAACCAAGCATCGTTTTCTTCATAAAGAACTTCAGGTTTGTGGGTTTTTAAATCCAGCCGAACAATCTTTGTTGCCAAATGGGGTTTTTTGTCTTTGGGCGTATATTCGCTTTCTTTGTCTCGGTCCAATAGCGCAAAGTAGATATAATTATCTTGAGTTTCGTTTGTCAAGATATCACTGATATAGTCAGATTCTGTATAATCGTTTCTTTGCGGAGGAATTGTAAAAATAGTTTTTTTATTCAACGATCCGGACGCTTCTCTGTGAATGCTGTAAATAGAGTACCCGTCGGTGTAATAAAAGTCTACATCCTTTTCCAATCCCAAATTTGCCGCCACTACACCCTCTAAATTTTCTATAAAGGTCCTACTGTCCATGTCAAAAACTGCCATTTCGTCCATTTCGCAACTTGTGGTTAAAGCGAGAAGCCTGGGCGTCCAAAGACTACTGAATTTTTTATGCTCCCATAGGTAGCCAAGTAAAGAGGCTGGTCTAAATCCCCCGCCGCCGCAGCCAATTGCGTCATGAGTAATTGTTCCTAAAGTTTTTTGTTGTTTATCAATTAGGTTAAGCGATCTTACTTCTTCAGTAAGAATAACCCTGTCTTCTTTTACATCATTGTTTAATATTTTTCCAAGAAAAGAGATATTTTTTTTGTCAGGAGAAAGAGAAATACCCCAAAGATAGCTTTTCCCCACCAGAAACTTATTGCAGGTTATCAAAGAGGGAATATCAGCTTCTTTTTTATAGCTAAAAACACACTCGCTTAATTCATTATGATACTCGCGTTCTGAAAGCTCAGTTATAAGCAGAAACCTGTTTTTATCAACCCAAAAAAGGTTTTCATAGCTAATTATATTGGGATTTTCATTTTTTATAATTCGGTAGATTCGCCCATCTTTAGCCCTGAACCAAACGCCGCTTTGAGTCAAAAAGATTAAAGGGGGAATTTCTTTTTTTTCTAAGGCGGGAAGTCGCAATTGTTCTTGATTTTCTATGTTGAATGATTGGGGTTGGTTTTCAAACCCTAATTCTAATTTTCCGGTGGCAGATTGCGGTTCGTTTTCGTATTCAAGTTTGGGGGTTTGTAATTGGTTTTCATATTGGGGACGGCTAAGGGTTTGGCTATAAAGCTCAATGGTTTTGGTGAATAAAGAATAATTTTGGATAATCAAAAAAACATTGAGGACAAGAAGAAAAAAGAAGACAACTGAACCCATTATTAAACTTCCCTTCTTTTTTACAACCACAAAAGTATCGGCTGCCTGGTCATGCCAGCCACGTCTTTCTTTATCCACGGCGATCCAGATAAACCCTAAACCCAGAAACATTCCTGAAATTGGATAGCCTATTTGATTGCGGAAAAAAGCTCGCCAGAAAGAAATTTTTTCTCCTTTTGGATTTATTATTTTTGTTCCGGTTAAAATTTTGCCAATTGTTCCTCCCAAATTTGAAATAAGAAGACTATTAAAAAACGGCCAGATTAAATTGAAAAAAATAGCGATAATAATCGCTCCCAAAAGAGAATCTAAAAGCCGCTCGATGGTTTTTGCGGAAACTACCATTAGAAGCAAAACCTGCCAAAATGTCAAAACTATAAAAGTATCAATAATAAAAGCTAATAATCGTAACCCGACGCTAGCTTTGTTTTCCATTAGTTTCCTCCTTACTTAAAATCTCTTTAAAAAGCAGGTTCCAATTGCTATACCTAAAGACAAAAAGGATTGCACTTATTAACCAGTTGGTATAAATAAATAGCAAAAAAAGGAAAAATAGAAAAATAAAAACAGGAAGACTTGGCATATGGAATCCCTCTTTAAAATAGGGAAGGAGGGTTATTATTGCTGGAGTTCCTAAAATTACCAAAAGGACAATTAAAGTTAGGCAGCCCATAGACCAGCCGATTGTCTGATTGATTATTCCCATCACTATCGTTGGCAGAAAGCTTTCCTTGCTTAAACTCAAACCCTTTTTCCAGGCTTGCCAGGGAGGATAACAATGAAGAACAATTAAACGTTCGGCATAAATATTAATCATCGCTAAAAGAAGGAAAGTCAAAACAAGACTTAATCCACCCACTATTCCGCTAATTATTATCCAAAAGATTGTTAGCGGTTGACTGTTTAAGGCAGCTATTAACAACCCTGGTGCTAAAAAAACAGTTCCTAAAATTAAGATTATTAGAAGGGAAAACCCTGCTACCATTAGCCTATAAACAATCAAGTTTTTGATTGCCGCGATTCCAGAAGGAGAAGTACTAAGAAGGGTTGGTGTTTGTCCTTCATTAGCCTTATCCAAACCGGCAATTAAAGAGCCCTTGGCCCAAGCCCCAATTACCCAACTAATGATAATGCACAGAAGAAGAAAAAAAAGAATTCCTAGTCCTAAAATAATCCAGTTTGCCGGGGAAACGCTTGCCAACCATTGCTGAAAGGCAGAGGTCGCTTGGCCCAAAACCTGAGAGGTTTTTTGAGGAACATCAGGGGGAATTTCTTTAGGAAGTTTACCAGAAGAACTACCAGAAAATCCGATCCACCATTGGTTAAAACCTCTTCCCAATGTTGCCAAAACCAAACCATAAACCCAAAGCCATTTATTCTTTTTAGTAAGCTCCCATGAGCGATTGAGAAGCGAGGAGTAGTTTATATTCATCAACTAGGTTTTTACTACCACCGTTTTGGCAATCTTATCATGCCAGGTTTGCTTTTGGTTATCCCAAAGCATCCAAAGATATCCCAACCCAAAGATTAAAAAAGAGGCAAGTTTACCCACTACTTCTCTAAGGAAGGCCGACATATAACCCGGCGCCTCGTTGGTTCCTAATTTTATTACCTTAATTCCTAAGGCCATTTTTCCCGGTGTTTGCCCTCTGGTTCCTATAAAATAAACAGGATAACAGATGCTGATTATTAAGTTTATTCCGTTGGAAATGAGGGAACCAAATGAACTGAGAAAGGAAGCACTTTCTTTACTGACTCCAAGAGAAGCTGCTCCCGTTGTCAGCCCGATTATTGCGCCTACGAGAGCGCCTACTATACTTATAATTACTCCGTCTAGTGAAGAGGCAAAAAATCGTCTCCAAAAACTTGCGTACTCCGGGAGAGGAACACTAAAGGCATAAGTTTGTTGGACGGCCTGGGAGGAAGGCGGCGAAGGAGGTTGGGAAGGAGCTGGTTGAGGCGGTTGGGTTGGTGGAGTCTGCTCCCCAGGAGTTTGGAGAAACTCCGAAACTGTTTGGGTGGGAGCAGGGGGAATATTTAAAGTTTGGCTGCTTTCTTCTTCCATTAATTTTGAGTGTAAAATAAAGAAAAGATTTTGTCAAGAGGCAATTTTTCGCAAGTGAATTTGGTTAAATTGGTACTTGAATAAGTGAATTTATTTTAATATCATACATATATGGGGGGAGTTAGCCTTACTTGTTGATTTTAAACTTTATGGAGAAAAATAAACTTTTAACGACAATTTTAGCGACGATTCCCGGATGTGGACATTTTTATTTAGGTCTTTGGAAGGAGGGATTGCGGATAATTGGGTTTTTGCTTTTGGCTTTTGTTTTAGAAATGGTTTTTATCTATCCTCTCTTTGTTATTCCCAATGAAAATTTTTTGCTTTCAACGCCCCTGGGAAATTTTATTGATTTTATCCTTCATTTTCCATTGTGGGGACTTTACGGATGGAGCATTGGAGATGCTTACAGGAAAGCAGACAAATGGGGAAAAGAGTATAAGAAAATATAATTTAAACCTCTTGAAAGGGTTTTTAAAGAGTATTAATATTAATTAAAATGAAAATCAATAAAACCAAAGAAGATATCCAGCCGATTTTATTGAAGATTATTAAAGAAAGCGGGTCTCCTTCCGAACAATTGGTTGATTTTGGTTTTGCCTTGATTGAGCCGGCGGCGGGATTCTGGGCCTTAGCGGGTATGTTAACCTCCTTTTTAATTAAACCTGTAATTTTAGCCTTAACTAACGAGAGGTTGATTATTGTGGAGACCGATATATTTCTAAACCCCAAAACTTATCTAACGTTTCCTTTATCTCAACTGAAATGCGTTGAGTTTAAGAAGGGGTTTTTAAATATTATCTTAGTTTTGCTTTTCCCGGACGGCAAAAAAGAAAAATATAAATTTTTTAAAAACGATAGGTACGGTTGGAATACGGTAGCCGAGAAAATTGCCGCTGTTTTACCAAAAGCTTAACCAAAAAGAGAGTAAGAAGCAATGAATCTAGCAAATACCGCTGAATTTATAAACTTTCTTAATAAAAATGATGTACCTGGGACATAAATCTATGTCACAGGCATTAATTAAGAATAATAAATGGATTTATCTTTGGCTTGGGATTATTTCCTTCTTCATGGAGTCTTGAATCCTCATCTTATCAGACACGAGATGGCAGTATTGTGCATGCTTTAGAAATAACTAACCCAAACGGCCGCACATATGAGGGGTTCACGATTTC
>JBNAVS010000031.1:0-6448 GCA_049700235.1 Microgenomates group bacterium | reverse complement strand
CTTTTGACAAAATATAAGTTTCCTGGGGACAAAGTTCCGGTGATTCGCGGTTCGGCGCTGAAGGCAATTGAGGGAGATGAAGAGGCGAAAAATTCTATCTTAGAGCTGATGAAGGCGGTTGATGAATATATTCCCGAGCCTACTCGACCTTTAGATCAGCCATTTTTAATGCCGATTGAGGATGTTTTCTCGATTAAGGGGCGGGGAACAGTCGTTACTGGTCGGGTTGAAAGAGGAATAGTTAAAGTTAATGATGAAGTAGAAATTGTGGGACTTCGGGAGACAAAAAAGACAGTGGTGACTGGGGTGGAAATGTTCCGCAAGACCCTAGATCAAGGGCAGGCGGGAGACAACATTGGGGTTTTGCTCCGGGGTATTGAAAAAGATGAGGTTGAGCGTGGTCAGGTTTTGGCCAAGCCAGGAACAATTAATCCCCACAAGGAGTTTGAGGCCGAAGTTTATATTCTTACCAAGGAAGAAGGAGGGAGACACACTCCCTTTTTCTCTGGCTACCGACCGCAGTTCTATATTCGGACTACCGATGTTACCGGAGAGGTGATTTTACCGAAGGAAGTAGAAATGGTTATGCCTGGAGATAACACGAGGATGACTGTTAAGCTCATTCAGCCGGTTGCCTTGGAAGAAGGTTTAAGGTTTGCTATTCGGGAGGGTGGACACACAGTCGGAGCTGGAGCAATTAGCAAAATTGTTTCTTAAAAAATTTTAAATTTTAAATTTGGTTGATGCCTAAGGGAAGAATAAGGGTACGTTTAAAATCTTACGATCATCGAGTTATCGATGAAAGTTGCGAAAAAATTGTCCAAACCGCCTTGACAACTGGTGCCAAGGTGGCTGGTCCTGTGCCTTTGCCTACCTTAAGAAAACTAATTACGGTGACTACTTCTCCCCATACCGACAAAGATGCTCGAGAGCACTTCCAAATTTTAGTCCATAAACGGTTGATTGATATTCTTGAACCCACGGAAAAAACCATTGATTCTTTATCTCACCTCGATCTACCCGCAGGGGTAGATATTGAAATAAAGATGTAGAATTTGTTATAATCTTTTTATCTTAAAATGGAGGTGAGAAATTTTTAGAAATTAGCTTTAAATTTTTTCTTAAAGCAGAGTGCCTCCGGCACTCTTTTTAGTGTTAGAAATGGTAAGCGCGATTTTAGGAACAAAAATCGAGCAAACGCAAAAGTTTACCGAAGACGGTAAGCGCATTCCGGTAACAAAAATCAAAGCCGGACCTTGTTGGGTGGTTCAAATCAAAACCCCAAAAAATGATGGTTATTCAGCGCTTCAGCTTGGATTTGGAGAGAAAAAAAACATTACTAAACCATTAGGGGGTCATTTAAGGGGAGCGGGTTTAAAAACCGCTCCTTTGTATTTAAAAGAAGTAAAAATCTCTCCGGATGAGGTAGAGAAATTCAAATTGGGTCAGGAAATTAAAGCCAAGGAAGTTTTTAAAATTGGCGATAAGGTGAAGGTTACTGGTTGGTCAAAGGGTAAAGGATTTACCGGGGTGGTTAAGCGTTGGCATTTTAAGGGTGGACCGCGGACCCATGGACAATCAGACAGAGAAAGAGCTCCGGGTTCAATTGGCCAGAGAACAACACCCGGTCGGGTTTATAAAGGAAAAAAGATGGCCGGTCGGGCTGGCGGAGAGAAAGTGACGGTATCTGGATTAATTGTTACTGATATTGGTGAAGACATTTTGGAAGTTAAGGGTTTGGTTCCCGGACCAAAAAACGGATTACTGATTGTTCAAAAATATGCCTAAGATAGATTTATTAACTATTAACGGAGAAAAGGCGGGCACGTTAAACTTGCCGAAAGAGATTTTTGCTGCCGAAATTAATCCCCAGCTGATGGCCCAGGCAGTTAGGGTTTATTTGGCAAACCAGCGAAAGGCTTATCCTAAAACAAAAACCCGAGCCGAGGTTAACAGGACTAAAGCTAAATGGTATCGCCAGAAAGGAACTGGTCGGGCGCGTCATGGTTCGCGAGCAGCCCCAATTTTTGTTGGCGGTGGGGTAGCCCATGGGCCTAAAGGAAACCAGAACTATAAACTAAAAATGCCCAAGAAAATGAGGCAAGCAGCCTTGTTTTCCGCCCTCACGAGTAAGTTTAAAAATGGTGATATTTTAGTAGTGAAAGGGCTGGAGAAGATCGCACCAAAGACTAAAAAAATAGCGGAAACCTTAGAAAAGTTAAAAGTTAAGGGGTCAAAAATTATATTGGTTTTGCCTAAAAATTTTCAAAATTTAATCTTGGCGGCAAGAAATATTGAAAATCTGAAATTTGTTTTGGCAAGCAGCTTAAATACTTATGAAGTTTTGGCCAGTGACAAACTTATTTTTCTTCCTGAAGGCATCAAGAAGTTAAAGGAGGTATTTTTAAAAAATGAGTCTTAAGGATATTTTATTAAAGCCAATAATTACCGAAAAATCAACCCGGGCAGTTGGCGAAGGCAATAAATATACTTTTTGGGTGGCGAGGAATGCCTCGAAAAACCAAATCAGAAAGGCAGTGGAAAAATTCTGGGGGGTGAAAGTTTTGGGGGTAAATACCATCAGGGTTAGCGGTAAAACCCGACGGAGTTTGAAGACTCGAAAAGAGTTTAAAGGCGCAGAAGGGAAAAAAGCAGTTGTTAAATTAGCCGAGGGGCAGAAAATCGATGTTTTTGAGTTTCCAGCCGAGGAAAAGGAGAAAAAATGAAAAGACTTTTTAAAATTTTAAAAAAGCATTCAGGAAGAAACGCCAGCGGAAAGATTACTGTTCGCCATCAAGGCGGTGGAGAAAAAAGGTTTTTGCGTGAGATTGATTTTAAACGGGATAAATATGATATTTCCGCTCGGGTTGAGGCAATTGAATACGACCCAAATCGGACGGCAAACATTGCTCTTTTAGTTTATCAAGATGGAGAAAGGCGCTATATTTTGGCACCCCAGGGATTAAAGGTTGGAGATAAAGTAGTTTCTGGAAGCGAGGCAGAAGTGAAAGTTGGCAATGCCCTGCCTTTGGAAAAAATTCCAGTAGGGACAGTGGTTCATAATATTGAGTTGAAGCCTAAAAAGGGAGGGCAGTTAGTAAAAAGTGCCGGTGGTGGAGCGGTAATTCTTTCTAAGGAAGAGAAAATGGTGGTGATAAAATTGCCTTCCGGAGAAGAAAGGAAAATTCCTAAGAAGTGTTTTGCCACGGTAGGCCAGGTAAGTAAACCAGAATGGAAAACAGTGATTATTGGTAAGGCAGGGAGAAAAAGGCATATGGGGATAAGGCCTACGGTTAGAGGCGTAGCTCAAAATCCAAGGTCACACCCCCATGGTGGTGGTGAAGGTCGGTCAGGGATTGGGATGCCTTCTCCAAAATCACCTTGGGGAAAGAAAACTAAGGGGAAGAAAACAAGAAGACCCAAAAAATACTCTGATAAATTAATTATTAAAAGGAGAAAGTAATGGGACGAAGTTCTAAAAAAGGTCCATATATAGACCAAAAATTATTAAAAAAGGTTTTAGCCCAGAAAAAATCTGGGGAAAAGCAACCTATAAAAACTTGGGCACGAGCAAGCCAAATTCCACCCGAGTTTGTGGGCCATACCTTTCAGGTCCATAATGGCCGAATTTTTGTTGATGTTTATGTCACCGAGGCAATGGTTGGCCATCGCTTAGGAGAATTTGCGCCAACGCGGACCTTCCGCGGCCACGGAAAGGTAGTTAAAAGAATTATTAGTAAAACTTAACCCTTATGGAAGTTGTTGCTAAATCAGATTTTATAAGGATTAGCCCGAGGAAACTCAATTTGGTTGCCCGCTTAATTAAGGGGCTTAAGGCGGCCTATGCCTTGGAGGTTTTGAAGAACCTCAACAAAAAGGCGGCCAAACCATTGCTTTTGACTCTAAAACAGGGAATAGGCAATGCCGTTAATAATTTTAAGTTAGATAAAGAAAGTTTAGTGGTTAAAAATATTGAAATTGGTAAAGGACCAATTCTAAAAAGGGGCCGGCCGGTTGCCCGGGGTCGATGGCATCCGATTTTAAAAAGAACTAGCCATATTAAAGTGGTTTTGGAGGGAGAAGAAAAAAATGGGACAAAAAGTTAATCCGCTGGGATTTAGATTAGCTTTAGATAAAGATTGGCGCTCTTGTTGGTTTGCGGCTGATAAAAAGACTTATAGAAAAAATCTTTTAGAGGATATAAAAATCCGAAAATTTCTAATGGAAAAGTTAAAACTCGCGGGAATTACGAGGGTTCAAATAGACCGGTCGATAAATAAAATAAAAATCACCTTATATGTTAGTCGACCAGGAGTAGTGATTGGTCGGGGGGGAACAGGATTAGAACTTTTGAAAAAAGAGCTTTGCAAACTTGTTTCTCTGCCAGACCCGGAAAAAAATTTGGAATTGGAAGATATAATTGAAGTAAAAAATCCCGATTTAGTTGCTTTTTTGGTTGCTCAACGGATTGCTGAGCAGTTAGAAAAGCGGCTTCCCTACCGCCGGGTGGTGGCTAAGGCAATCGAAAGGGTAATGGCGGCTGGGGCAAAAGGGATAAAGGTTGTCCTTTCTGGGAGAATTGCCGGGGCGGAAATTGCTCGGAAAGAGACATTTGGCGATAAGGGAAAAACCGGGACGATTCCCTTGCAAACTTTGCGGGCAGATATTGATTATGCTCAAGTTCCTGCTTTTACCCGGTCCGGTTATATTGGGGTTAAAGTTTGGATATATAAAGGAGAGAGGGAGTAAAATGCTGCAACCAAGAAAAACTAAATACCGGAAACAATTTCGGGGGAAGATGAGAGGTATATCTTCTCGGGGAAATACCTTGGCCTTTGGTGATTATGGCCTTAAAAGTTTGGATCGGGGCTGGTTGACGGCAAAACAAATAGAAGCAGCGAGAGTAGCAATCACCCATTATACTAAAAGAGGGGGGAAAATTTGGATTCGAGTTTTTCCTGACAAGCCAATTACCAGTAAAGGGCTGGGAGTAGGAATGGGAGGGGGAAAGGGCGATGTTGTTGGTTGGGTGGCGGTAGTCACTCCAGGAAGGATAATTTTTGAACTGGCAGGAGTCTCTCGTGAGGTTGCCCAGGAAGCTTTAAAAAGGGCGGCGGCAAAGTTACCGGTTAAAACTAAATTTGTAGAAGGAAAGTAAGTAAATGAAGAAAAAAGAATTGCAAGAATTGCGAACAAAAACTAAAAGAGAAATTTTAGAGTTGATTAGGAAAACCGAGGAGGAGTTGGTTAAGTTACGTTTGGAAAAAGAAGCCGGAAGGCTAAAAGATGTTCATTTGGTAACTAAAAAAAGCGATGATTTGGCAAGGTTAAAAACGATCTTGAAAGAAAAGGAGTTGTATGAAAATCCTTGAGGGAGTAGTTACCAGCACAAAGATGAAAAAAACCGCCACTGTTTTGGTGGAGAGGTTTAAAGTTCATCCTTTATATAAAAAAAGAGTAAAAGTTAAGAAAAAATATCACGCCCATGACCAGTTAGGAGTTAAAGTTGGCGATCGGGTAAAAATCCAGGAATGTCGACCGATTAGTAAGACCAAAAGATGGAAAATTATAGAGAAATTGACCTAATTGACCTAATTTCTAATTGATCTAAAAATTTTTAGAAATTAGACATTAGAAATTAGAAATTGGAGCGAAGCGACCATGATTCAATTACGAAGCATTCTAACACCGGCAGACAATTGTGGGGCAAAACGGCTGCGGGTGATCCATATTTATGGTGGTTCAAAACGGCGTTTTGCCAAAATTGGTGATATTGTTGGGGCGATAGTTGATGAGGCTGAGCCAAATGGTGTTGTTAAAGATTCGGAGCACGTTAGGGTTTTAATAGTCAGGACCAAAAAGGAATTTCGTCGGCCAGATGGCTCTTATATTCGTTTTGATGATAATGCCGGGGTGATTATCGATAAAGATGGTAACCCCCGAGGAACAAGAATTTTTGGGCCAATTGCTCGGGAAATTAAAGATAAAGGTTATGCTAAAATAGTTTCTTTGGCGCCGGAGGTACTATGAAACTTAAGAAAGGAGACGAAGTTATCATTATTGCCGGAAAAGATAAGGGAAGAAAGGGAAAAATTGAAAAAGTCTTTCCCAAAAAAGGAAGTGTTTTGATTCCGGGAATGAATATTGTCAAAAAGCATGTTAAACCAAGGAAAGAGGGAGAAAAGGGAGGGATAGTGGAAATTGCCAAACCAATAGATGTTAGTAAAGTGGCTTTATTGTGTCCTAAATGTGGAAAGCCAACAAGGATAGGATATTTAATTACTAAAGATACCAAGGAAAGGATTTGTAAAAAATGCAAACAAGCGATTTAAAACATTATAGGGTAGAAAAAGTGGTAGTAAATATCGGAATAGGCGAAGGAGCCCATGATAAAACGGCGCTTGAGGCTGCTGGCCGGGACTTGGCGGCAATTACCGGACAAAAACCG
>JBNAVS010000030.1:0-6778 GCA_049700235.1 Microgenomates group bacterium | reverse complement strand
CAAAGTAAACCAAAAAGAATACCGCCAACAGCACCCCAAAAAGAGAAACCCGGGTACCGGCCAATAAGAACCCAACGCCCAGGAGAGAGCCCAAAATTATTTAAATTTTGGAAAACAAAAAAGAGCCTGGAGACCAAAATCCCCCAAGCCGCCGAAAAAATAATCCCATCAATGATTTTTTCCTCGCGAAAACCCAAATCGCGAAGCCGTCGCCAAATGATAAAAGCGGCCAGAAAAAAACCAACCGCCAAGAAAAAGCCAAAAGTATAGACAGTCACTGGTCCTAAGGAAAACAAAACCGGCAGCATTGACAATCATCATACCATATTTTATACTTTATTTCACCTATGCTTGTAGCTACTCATGCTCTTGTTGGGGGTTTCCTCGCCACAAAAATTTCCAATCCCATCATTTTTTCTCCTCTTTTAGTCTTTTCTCATCTACTTTTAGACCGAATCCCCCATTGGGATTTGGGGACTGGTTTTAAAAAAAGGAAAATGGTGGTTAATTTTTTATTAGGAGGAGGAGATTTATTAGCAGGAACAGTAATTTGTTGGTTTATCTTCCAAAGAAATTCTCCCTTCAATCCCCTGCTTTGGACAGGGGTTTTTTTTAGCTTACTCCCGGATTTTTTAGAATTCCCGGCGTTGTTTTTAAACTGGCGATTTTTTCCTTTTGATAAACTCGAGCTTGTTCACTCCCATTATTTCCACCGAAAAGCAAAATTTCCCCAAGGTTTAATTCTCCAAATCATAATCATCGGGCTAATTTTATTTCTTGCTTAATTGAAAGTAAATTTGTTAAAATAAGCTTAAGCCAAAGGCGGGCAAGCAGGCTTTGCCGAAGTGCTGGAACTGGTAGACAGGCGGGTCTCAAAAACCCGTGGTAGGAAACTACCGTGGGGGTTCGACTCCCCCCTTCGGCACTTTTTTACTCTCCCCTCCTCGTCTCTATCCCATAGAATCTAATCCGGTCGCCGCGGAAAGATGAGCTTGACAAACATATACATTTGTGATATACATCTAATTGATGTTAAGAACGCAGATTTACTTACCAGAAGATTTTCATTCCCAACTGGGCGAGTTGGCGGTTAAGTTAAATGTTTCTATGGCTGAAGTAATTAGAATGATTCTAAAAAATGGGCTGAAAAAAAAAGAAGAATTTCTTAGTCCAGGTAACGACTTGTGGAAACTAGCAAACTTAAAAATTAAGGGTGGGCCAAGGGACTTGGCAAAAAACCTTGATCGCTACCTTTATGGCAAAAGTTAGAAAAATTCTTGTTGACGCTGACGTCCTTGTTGCTTTAGCAAAACCAGATGATTCAAATCACAAAAAGGCTCTCACACTAGCTAAAAAGCTCAAGAACGATATTCTTTTTATTACCCCATTCACAATTCCCGAGGCAGCCACCGTCCTTTCCTATAGGGTTTCCCATGAGGCAGCGAAAGCTTTTCTTTCGGAGGCGCGAAAAAGAAATTTAGTCGAGCTTGCTTTAAACTCCGAAGCAATAAAATCAGCAGATGAAATTTTTCTTGCCCAAAAAAGAAAGGGGACTTCTTGGATCGACTGTCTAAATGCGGCAATGGTTAAAATCAACTTCCTTGATGGGATTTTCTCTTTTGATAAGTTTTATTCAAGGTTAGGAATAAAACTAATAAAATAACTACTCTCCCCTCCTCGTCTCTATCCCATAGAATCTAATCCGGTCGCCGCGGAAGCGCAAACGAAGCCGACGTAATGGACCATTGCGATGTTTGGCAATCTCCAGCTCAACATTTTCCAAATCTTCCTCATCTTCCCGCCACAAAAACATCACCACATCGGCATCTTGTTCCAAAGCGCCACTCTCTCGAAGGTCAGCAAGTTGGGGTCTTTTTCTGCCTCTTTTCTCAACCTCCCGGGAAAGCTGGGAAACAGCCAACACCGGCACTTTTAATTCCCTGGCTAAATTTTTTAGCCCCATCGAAATCTCGGAAACCTCCTGGACCCGATTTTCCAACTGGCGAACACTGCGCATCAACTGTAAATAATCAACTACCAAAAACCGCAACCCATGCTCAGCCATCAACCTTCGGGCTTTGGTTCTCATTTCCAAAATTGTCAAGGCAGGAGTATCATCAATAAAAAGCGGCGCTTCGGCCAACTCTCCCATTGCCTCAGAAAGTCGGCTAAAATCCTCCTCATCTAATCTACCGGTTTTTAACTTCCAAGCATCGATATCCGCCTGGGAAACCAAAAGCCGATCAACTAACTCTTCCTTACTCATCTCCAAAGAAAAAAAGCCAACAGGAAGTTTCTCCTTTACTGCTACATGCTGGGCAATTCCTAAGGCAAAGGCAGTTTTTCCCAAACCAGGCCTGGCAGCCAAAATTATTAAATTTGAATCTTGCATTCCCGCCAAAGTATCGTCCAAATCTTTAAAACCAGTTGGCACTCCTCGCAAACCCCCGGCGGTTTTGTGAAGCTCATCGAGTCTGTCAAAGCTTTCTGCTAAAATCTCTTTTACCGGCAAAAAAACTTGGCGCAAATGCTTTTGTGACAAAGAAAAAATCGCCTGCTCTGCCCTATCCAAAACCGCTGTTGCCTCTTGTCCCTCATCAAAAGCCGCCTCGGTGATTTTTGCCGCCGCGGTAATCAATTCTCGCTTGGTATAATTATCGCGGACTATCCGCCCATATTCTTCAACATGGGCCGCGGTCGGAACTTGGTTGACTAAATTTGCCAAATAAGCTGAACCGCCAATTTTAGTTAAAATTTTTCTCTTTTTAAGCTCATCTTTGAGGGTAACAATATCTATCGGCTTTCGTTGTTCGTACAAATCCAATAAGGCCTGATAAATTAAGGCATTATTTTCCTCATAAAAATGCTCGGGACGCAAAAATTCCGCCACCGCCACAATCGCATCTTTATCTATCAAAATCGAGCCTAAAACACAGGCTTCGGCTTCTTCGGAATGGGGAGGAATTTTAACTTCTGGCATTTAAAACCACCACCTGCCTTTCCTCAGGTAAATTTTTGCTGGTAATAATTAGACTTGACAATGGTTTTGTTTCTTCGGCTCCTAGGGTTTTCAAAAAATCAGCGGGGGATTTTTCTCCCATCGGGATAGCTATTTTTGGTTCGATTTGAAAAACAACTTCTCCTGCTTCGGCAGGAACAAAAACTACATCCACACCATTAACCTCTTCTAACTCCTCCTCACTTAGCTTTCGGCGCAAACTTCCTAAATGAACCAGGCGAAGTTCATCTGTCTCAATAATATGAATAATGGTTTTTCCCCAACGCCTTCCTAAAATCGAAACCCCGGAAATTTCGTACTCCCCTGGTCCGGGGAGAACAAAAGGCTGGGGCCGTCGCTTAGTTCCCCTAACTAAAGCAGGATTAATCTTGGAGTTTTCTCTATCAGAAATAGCAACAATATCAGCAAAAGTTTTTTTCTGGGGATCGGTAACTAAAATTGCCTTTTTGGTCTTAATTCTAAATGAATAATCTCCAAGATACTGAATTTCCATTTTTTTTAGTTTAGCAAAAAAATTCCCCCTTGACAAGGGAAACTTTTTGGGCTATTTTAATATTGAAAGATGCGAAAAGAAGTCCTCATTGCTATTATTATAGGTTTTACTCTTGGGCTAATAATTACTTTTGGAGTTTGGCAGGCGAACAAGGCTTTAAAAGAAACCGCCCCAAAAAAAGAGGCTCCGCCTCAAATAACCGAAGAACAATTGCCTACCCCAACCCCCCAACCGCTTTTGGTAATCACTTCCCCCGAAGACAACTCTATCAGCAATAAAGAAAAGATTGATGTTTCCGGAAAAACCTTCCCCCAAGCAACGGTAGTAATTATATACGAAGAGGGAGAAAAGATTGTGGAAGCGGATGGGGGAGGAAACTTTAGCGCGGAAATTAATTTGGTAGGAGGAGCAAATGAAATTACCATCTCCGCTTTTGATAAAGATGGAAATGAGATGAGTAAAACATTAAATGTAGTTTATTCAACGGCAGAAATATGAAAAGAATTTCAATTTTATCCTTAATCTTAACAACTTTAATTTTGGAAAACGTTGCTGCTGTCAAAGCGGTAAATATTCCTTCTCCGGCAAGGATAAGAACTGAAAATGAAGAAAGGAACCAAACTCCAATCACTCCCTCTCCCGTTCGATTAAGAATTGAGGAAGAAACTCAAGCTGAAGTCGGCACAAGCCAAGGAGAGCTTCAGGAAAAAATTAAAGAAATCAGAGAAGCAGTTAAGGAAAAAGTCCGGGAAAGACTAGAGGAAGTCAAAAGAGGTGTTCCGCGGGCTTATGTTGGAGAAATCACCCAAATCGGAGAAGACAATTTCACCTTAGAAGCCCGCAGGCAAACCGTTCAAGTTAAGGTTACTTCAGAAACCAAAATTATTGGTAAAGAAAAACAAACACTGGAACTCAAAGATCTAAAAGTTGGTGATTTTTCTATTGCGATGGGATATCCGGGAGAAAACGGAACTTTAGAGGCAAAAAGAATTGTTGTTGTTTCTAAACCATCCCCGTCAATACGGGAAGTCGCTTTTGGCCGAGTAACTGACATCTCTTCGGAGGAGAAAATCCTCACCCTTAAAAACGAAAGAAAAGGACTAACCTATACCGTCGTTGTTACCGAGAAAACTATTATCACCAAGAAGGTGGACACAAAAATCGAAAAAGTCAAATTCTCTTCGATTGAAATTGGTGACCGGGTTGTTGCCATCGGCACACCCAAAGAAAATGAGGCAAAACTCATCACCGCCAAAATCATCCATGTGATTCCGGGTAAAGCTCTCGGTCAAGTTTCCCCCTCCCCTACTCCCAAAGAATAATTTGTGATATCATAAATCTATGGTTAAACCCAAATTCCAACTCGTGAAGGGCTTTCGCGACCTCCTACCGCCAAAAATCAAAAAAACCGGTAAAACAGCGGTCTTTATTGACGCCGCTAACATTTTGTATTCCCAAAAATCATTGGGGTGGCAGGTTAATTATAAAAAATTAATAAATTGTCTTAAAAAAGAATTCAAACCCATTTTTGTTGGTTTCTATTATGGGGAGGTTAAAACCAACAATGGACAACAAAGGTTTTTTCAAATGCTTAAAGATAGAGGTTATAACCTTTGTACTAAACCCGTTAAATATATCAAAACTCCAAAAGGAACTATCCTTAAGGGAAACTTAGATATTGAACTTGCTTTTGACATTCTTAGGTTGAAAGAAAAATTCAATACTTGTATTCTTTTTAGTGGAGATAGCGATTTTGAAACTATTTTGAAATATCTCAAAAAAGAAAAGAAAAAAGTAATTATTGTCTCTACTAAGGGGCGGGTGGCAATCGAATTAATCAGAAATTGCGATAAATATATTAACCTGAAAAAGCTAAAGCACCTTTTAGAAAGAAAGTGAAAAAAATTCCCCCGATCGCTCGGGGGAAGGTTTATTCTGAAAAGAATTATAACACAAAAAATAGATATGTCAAGAGGTAAACTAAAATTCCAACTTGTCAAGGGTTTTCGGGATTTTTATCCGGCGGATTTGACGGCAAGAAGCTGGCTTTTTGGAAAAATGCGCCAAGTAAGCCAGAAATTTGGCTATCAAGAGTATGAAGGACCTTGTTTAGAGCCGCTTGATTTATACGCCGCAAAATCAGGAGAGGAATTAGTCCGGCAACAAACTTTTGTTTTAACCACCAAGAGTAAAGAAAAATTAGCCCTCCGGCCGGAACTCACCCCAACCCTGGCCCGAATGGTTGCCCAAAAACAAGCAGATTTACCAAAACCAATTCGCTGGTTTTCGATAGGCCCCCGCTGGCGCTATGAAAAACCCCAAAAAGGAAGGACGAGAGAGTTTTACCAATGGGATGTGGACCTTTTAGGTATTGAGTCTCCCGAAGCAGACGCAGAAATTATCGCCATTGCCGCCGAATTTTTGAAATCAGTTGGTCTAACTCCCGCTCAAGTAGTCATTAAAGTCAACAACCGCCGGCTAATGGAAGAAAAACTCTCCTTTATTGAAATTCCCCCCAAAAAAGTTCCCGAGATTTTCCGGGCAGTGGATAAAAAAGAAAAAATGCCAGAAAGCAAATGGACAGCCTGGCTTAAAGAAATCGGGCTTAATGAACTCCAAATTAAAGATCTTAAAGGAATCTTAAAGGACAAAGATTTTGCCGGCGAGTCTAAGGAGCTTACTGCCTTATTCTCTACCCTTTCAGATATGGGTGTGGCTGAGTTTGTCGAGTTTGATCCAACTGTTGTTCGCGGCTTGGATTACTACACCGGAACGGTTTTTGAGGCTCGCGACCGCGAGGGTGAATTTCGGGCAATTTTAGGTGGCGGCCGGTATGATAATTTGGTTGAGGTTGTCGGTGGACCGAAAATTCCTGGCGTTGGTTTTGCCGCCGGAGACAAAGTTATTGAGGAGGTCTTACGCAAGTTTAAAAAATGGCCGGCTTTAACTCCTGTCCCAACCAAAGTTCTGGTTACTGTTTTTGACGAATCTTTGTACCGGGATTCTTTGAAAATTGCCCGCCAGCTCCGAGAAGCAGGAATAGAAACCGAACTTTATCTAACTCCGGATAAATTAGACAAGCAACTGAAATACGCCGATCGCCAAAAAATTCCTTTTGCCATAATCATTGGCCCTGAGGAGGGGGAAAGTAATGTGGTGACCTTAAAAAACCTTAAAACCGGAAAGCAAGAAAAAATTCCCCTAAGCAAAGCAATCAAAATCCTTAGTTCTTCCTAACGCGCCCGAGAGGATTTTGAATAAATTTT
>JBNAVS010000029.1:0-6860 GCA_049700235.1 Microgenomates group bacterium | reverse complement strand
CACCCAGAATAAAAATCCTTGCTCCCCTAAACTTTGGACGGAACTTACGAGCCTGACATTTGGGAAAAATATAATTTTTTTGCCGATAAGGACTATAGAAAAGGAAATTTTGCGTCTCAACCCAACTTTAAAAGAAGCAAAAATCAAAAAGAAACTGCCGGACAAATTAATTTTTGAGCTTAAAGAAAGAGAAGAAGCGATTGTTTTGGGCTTTGATGGTGTCGATGAGTTTTTGATTGTAGATAAAGAAGGAGTAGTATTGGGGAAAGAAAAAAAGTCAAATTTGCCTTTGGTTTTGCTTAAAGAACCCCTAAAATTAGATATTGGTCAAAAGATTAAAGAGGAAAAAGTTATCCAGGCGATAAATTTTTTAACTCACCTTCGGCTTAATCTTTTTGAGCCAAAAATAGCAAAAATTGTCTCTCCTTATTCACTAGAGGTAGAATTGAAAGATGATCTTGTTACCACTTTTTCTTTTAAAAAGGAGACCCAAATTCAAATTGACTCTTTACAATTTATTTTATCTCGGGCTAAAATAGAGGGGAAGGGGATAAAAAAGATTGATTTGCGGTTTGACAAGCCGGTAGTCACTTATGAATAGACAAAAAATTATCGCCGGAATTGATGTTGGCTCTTCAAAAATTACTACCATTATTGGCTCAGCAAGTGAAGAGGGAGTTAAAGTTATCGGCGTTGCTTCGGTTCCTTCTTTGGGGATGCGAAAGGGTCAGATTGTTGATATAGAAGAGGCAACTTCAGGAGTAATTGAGTCGGTGGAGGCGGCAGAGCGGATGGCTGGTTATAACTTAAGTCGGGTTTTAGTCTCCATAGGTGGGCCCCATTTGGCCTCTCAAAATTCAACAGGGGTAGTTGCGGTGGCTGAACCAGAAGGAGAAATTACTTCCCAGGACGTTGAGAGAGTTATCGAAGCTGCCAAGGCAGTTTCCTTACCTTCCTCCAGAGAAATAATTCATGTTATTCCCCGTTTTTTTACGGTTGATGGCCAGCCAGGAATCAAAGACCCAGTGGGGATGTCTGGAGTTAGACTTGAAGTGGAGACTCATATTATTACCGGTTCGACGACGGCGATAAGAAATTTGACTAAATGTGTTTCCGAAGTTGGGGTAGATATTGAGGCCTTAGTTGCCGGTGGGGTGGCGGCAGCAGAAAGCGTTTTAACAGAAACAGAAAAAGAATTGGGAGTAGTTTTGGTAGATATTGGTGGAGGGGTAACAAACATTTTTATTTTCGTTGAGGGCGCACCTTTTTATACCTCGGTTTTGCCATTGGGGGCAAAAAATGTCACTAACGATTTAGCAATTGGACTAAGGGTTTCTTTAGAAACAGCGGAGAAGATAAAAATTGCTTTATCAACTAAGGAAAAAAAACCTGCCTTACCCCAAGGAAAAGAGGAAGAGGCAGAAGAAGAAGATGAAATAAATCTTGCCGATTGGGGAATTTCGGAAGAGGTGAAAACAGTTTCTAAAAAGACATTGATTGAAGGGATTATAAAGCCTCGTTTGAATGAGATTTTTGCGATGGTTGGTTTGGAGATTAAGAAAAGTGGGGCAGCCGGTTTGACACCTGCAGGAGTGGTGATTTGCGGAGGGGGAGCACAAACAGTGGGAATTATTCAGGCGGCAAGAAAGAATTTAGCAATGCCCGTGAGGATTGGTATTCCCCAAGGAGTCTCCGGCCTAATTGATGATATCCAAACCCCAGATTTTGCGGTAGCAACAGGCTTGCTTTTGTATGGGGCAAAAGTCAAGCCAAAACCAGCAGTTAGTTTTTCTTTTAGCCAAATAGGGAGGAGGTTACAAAAGATTCCCGTGGGGGGAACAGCGAGCAAAATTTGGGAGTTGCTAAAGTCCTTTCTGCCATAGTATTATATGGTTAACTTCTTTTAATATTTTAATCCTGCCCAAAAAAGAGGAAAAATGGCATTAGTTAAACCCAATGCTGCAAGCTTTGCCAAAATAAAAGTTTTTGGAATTGGGGGCGGAGGAGGGAACGCTATTAATTCGATGATTGAGGAAAACCAGATTAAGGGGGTAGAGTTTGTGGCAATTAACACCGATGCCCAGGCACTGCTAATGAATAAAGCCCAGATTAAAATTCAAATAGGGGAGAATTTAACTCGAGGATTAGGTTCTGGGGGAAATCCGGAAATTGGGCGAAAAGCAGCTGAAGAATCTAAAGAAAAAATAAAGGAATACTTAGCCGATACCGATATGGTTTTTTTAGCTGGGGGAATGGGAGGAGGGACAGCTACCGGAGGAATGCCGGTAATTGCCCAGTTAGCTAAAGAGGCCGGGGCTTTAACGGTGGCGGTAATTACTAAACCATTTGCTTTTGAGGGAGCAAGAAGAATGGTGGTGGCTGAGGAGGGGATAGAAAATCTGAAGGAAAAAGTGGATACGATGATTGTCATTCCTAACCAACGGCTTATGGAAGTGGTTGATAAAAAAATGACTCTTTTGGAGGCTTTTAAGGTGGTTGATGGAGTATTGGGACAGGCGGTTCAAGGAATTTCCGAGATTATCACTGTTCCCGGTTTAATTAATCGCGATTTTGCTGATGTAAAGGCGATTATGAATAACGCTGGCTCGGCACTTTTGGGGATTGGAACAGGAGTTGGAGAAAATCGGACCCAGACAGCGGTCCGGGCGGCAATTTCTTCGCCTTTGCTTGATGTTTCCATTGAAGGGGCAAAGGGGATTCTTTTTCAAGTTACTGGTGGGCCAGATTTAACGATGAGTGAAGTTGATGAAGCGGCAAAGCTCATTTCCCAAGCGGCCGATGCTGATGCCAATATAATTTTTGGGGCGGCAATTGATGAAAGTATGATTGACCAGGTAAGGGTTACAGTTGTTGCTACCGGTTTTGACGAGACCCGTCTTAGGTTAGAAAAAATGGTTAGCAAACCGATTCCGAAAATTCCGGAGGGTCTAATTAGCGAAAAAATTGAAGAAAAAAAAGAAGAGGAAATTAAGCGAGTAGAAATAGTTTCTCCGGAAGAAGAATTCGAAAGCGAATTGGATATTCCCGCTTTCTTAAGACAGGGGAAGTAGGGGAGTTCTATTTAATTTTCTTCTTCTTAATTTTACCAAATTTATTGTATAATTTAGCCAACCACCAAATGGAGATGTAAATGGCGATTTTTAAGATTCAAAACAAAAGACTCATTAAGATTGAATTAAAAAACCTGCTGATGTTCGTGAGAAACAACTCCAGGAGTTAATCGGGAATAATTTAGAAGAAGTATTTGGATTTGAGTTTGTGGATCAGGAATTTAATTTAGAGAGTTTTTATCTTGATACATTGGCTTTTAACCCAGATACTAATGCTTTTGTCATCATAGAATATAAAACAACTCAAAGCTGGAGTTTGATGGATCAAGGCCAAACTTATCTAAACCTTCTTTTAGACCATAAAGCCGACGTTCTTCTTGCTTATAATGAAAAGAGAAATCAGAATAAGAAACTCACGGATATTGACTGGAGTCAATCAAGGGTGATTTTCATCAGCCCATCATTTACCCCCTACCAGAAACGTGCGCTTGCTCCAAACTTTCCCTTTGAACTATGGCAAGTTAGGCTTTTGGAAAATGACTTGGTAGAATTAGACCAGTTGCAACCGATAGGTTTCAGTAGGTTAAGTCAGACGAAACCAGTTCTGTCAGGAAGAGCATCAAGGGAAATTAAGGTTTATACCGCGGAGGAAGTGTTAGCCGAAGCGCCAACAGAGCAAAGAGAATGGATGGAAATGTTGAGAGAAAAGATTCTTGCCTTAGGTGCAGATATACAAGAAAAAGCAGGTAAAGAAACCTTAAGTTATAAAACCACCCGACGCTTTGTGATTCTTTGGCCGCATAAGGACATTAGAAAGGGGCTAGAGATATACTTCCATCGGGGGGCAAAATTAAACGATCCCCAAAGATTCCTTCATGGAAGTGGTAAATTTGGCAGATCTTTCTATGTAAAAAGTGAAAAGGATATAGAACAAGCGTTTGAATTTATAAAACAAGCCTACCAATCCGCGCCGGATTTGTAAAGTGGTATAGTTGGGGGATTTGCTACGTTTTGCAAAGATTTTGATTATCCATTAATATAAAAGATATGTCCACCACCACTATTATTAAAGACACAGAGCAAAAGCGAGAGTATTCCGTAGAAGAAATAAAAAATAAAGTTATTTTAGGCGATGCCTTCAGTGTGTTAAAGAAAATTGAAGGCGAAGTTTTTGATATGGTTTTTATTGATCCCCCTTATTTTTTACAACTACCGAATAAAGAATTAAGGCGCTGGAGAGTAAATACTGTTGTTGAGGGCGTGAATGATGTATGGGATAAATTTTCGTCTTTTCAAGAGCATGACGACTTTGCCGCAAGTTAATAGAGCGCATTGAAACCGCAAAATATATCCTGGCTTTCCTAGGAATAATGAAAATGCTCCCCTTTAGTTTCGTTACTTCAGATAATTTTGAGGTAATTTATCAAAGGTTTACAGTTGGTGATCCTCATGTTTCAATGGAGGCCGGGTCAATTCATAGAATTATCACAATGGGCTATAAACTTGAAAAAGTGAGTTTCTTTAAACCAGAATACATCAATATTCCCTTTGATATCAGAATAGATGCCAAAACTCTTACGGCTTTTAATAGTGAATTATTAAAAAATCCATTAAATGATGACTTTTTACGGATACTGAGATCCTTAAGCTTTTTCTTTGACTCTTACAGAAATTCCTATGATGTGTCTTGGTATTCCAGAATCTTGCTGATTTTTATAGCGATAGAAACACTTTTAAATTGCAAGAAGAGAAAAGAGTTTAGAGATAAAATACAAGACTTATGTACTCATCAAAGACTTCAAGGTAAAGAAAAGATTTATCTCTATCCAATTATACGTACCGAAACTGGAAAGAAGACAGGCAATGAAAATCTTACTTATAAGCAAATTTGGGCGGAAGAATTTTATAAGTTAAGACACCATATTATTCATCACGGGAACCTCCCTAATAATTGGCTCGTTTTTAAAGACTTACTTGGAATAACCAAAAGACCAGTGGGGCATTTCTATATTGCGGAGCGCGTCTTTATTTCTGCTGTATTACAAACTCTCCGCCGTCTTGGATATTCGGACGTACCTGATGAAACTATAGTTGAGGACCCTAAAGAAATTCTTAGGAGAGAAAAAATGATCTATACAATGCTATTTCTCGCAACTTAAAATCATGAAATATAGATAAAGATTCTACTTCTTTCCCCTCAAATCAATCCTATGATAATGCGATCCGGGCGGGACGTGGTCGTTTTTAACTTCGATGGTTGTGTAAGGTTGATAGTATCTTTCCCTTTTAATCTCTAAATAGCCATAATCAGGATTATCTGGTTGTGGCTCGGAGACGAAGCGGATATTTACTTGGCTTCGGGGAGCAAAAAAGGGAAGTAATAGTATTTTGGCTCTTGACAATTTATAACAACAGTGTACAATTATAGCCAACTATGAATAATACCCCTATTCCTATTGATGCTAGCAGGGCGAGAAATGAGTTTTTTAATCTCTTAAGGAGGGTTTATTTGGAAGATGTTGTTTTTTTAGTGAAAAAAGCAGGCATTCCCGTGGCGGAGATAAGCAGGACCAAAGAAATCAAGAAAAAAAGCCTTTCTTCTTTTGCTGGCATATGGAAAGGGACAGAGTTAGATAGCGATCTTTTTTGGAAAAGAGCCTTGAGGGGAAAGTCTCGGAAAAAAAGAATCAGTTTATGAAAAAATATCTTTTAGAAACCTCGGTGATTATTAATTTTTTCCGAGGAAAGAAAGAAGCAATTGAGACTTTAGGTAAACTGGAGGGAGAAATAACCTCCAGCTTTGTTTGTTTAGCCGAACTTTATGAAGGAATTTTTCGGGTTAAAGAAAGAAACGCGGTAGAAAAAGAAATTTTGGATTTCTTTAGCAGTTTAAGTGAGGTTTATGGAATAGATAGGAAGATTGCAAAAGCGTTTGGTAAAATAAGGAAAGAATTGAAGGAAAAAGGAAAAGTAATTGAGGATTTGGATATTTTGTTGGGAGCTACTTGTTTGGCGCATAACTTGGTTTTAGTTACCAGTAATTTGGCTCATTTTCGAAGGATTCCCGGACTTAAGATTTTTTAAAAGTATGGCATTTAACCCGACTACTACCAAACCTGACTTTGTTGAGTTTGAAAAAAAGCTTCTTGCTTGGTGGTATAAGGCAGGGATTGTAAAAAAATACCTGGAGAAAAATAAGAATGCAAAGAAACGCTTCTCCTTCTTGGATGGCCCAATTACAGCTAACAATCCTATGGGCGTTCATCATGCTTGGGGGCGGACCCTTAAAGATTTATGGCAAAGATATAAAAATATGCGTGGTTTTCGCCAGCGTTTTCAAAACGGTTTTGATAATCAGGGATTGTGGGTTGAGGTAGAGGTAGAAAAAGAGTTGGGGTTTAAGACAAAAAAAGACATTGAGAAATACGGAATAGAAAAATTTGTTAATAAGTGTAAAGAAAGAACACTTCGTTTTGCCAAAATTCAAACCGAGCAATCAAAAAGGCTTGGTTATTTTATGGATTGGGAGAATTCCTATTATACAATGAGCGACGAGAATAATTATATGATTTGGCGGTTTTTGAAAAAATGTTGGCAAACAAAATGGAAAAAAGGTAAGGCACTTTATAAAGGAAGAGATTCTGTTCCTTGGTGTCCGCGCTGTGGAACGGCTATCTCCCAACATGAGATTCTTACCGAAGAGTATAAAGAATTAACTCATGATTCTGTATATCTAAAATACCCAGCAGTTGATAAAGATTTTTCTTTCTTAGTTTGGACAACAACCCC
>JBNAVS010000028.1:0-6875 GCA_049700235.1 Microgenomates group bacterium | reverse complement strand
GACCCGACCGCCTGAATGGTTGAGTAATAGTTTCCGTTTTAGAAACGGCGTCTGGGTAACGGTAAGACAAACAGTAATTCCTTTGGCTTGGGCGTTGAGGTTTGATTTGGTGAGATTGACAACTGAAAAAATGGCAAATATGGGGCGGGAGAAAAAAAGCGAAATTTTGTACCGCTACATCAACAGTCAAGAGTTTCGAAGTCGGGTGGAGGCAATAATTGAAAGTTTTGCGGCTTTACAGGAGGAGATGGAAAAAGAGCGGCGTTGGTTTCAAATGAAATGGGCAAGAGAAGAAAAACAACTAAGAAAGATTATTGACCACTGGGCGGGAATGTACGGTGATTTACAGGGAATTGTGGGAAAATCGCTTCCAGAGATAGGAACGCTGAAGTTAGAAGCAGGAGAAGGATAACTAGTTAGGGGGTGAGATAAAGATAAAGAGAGAAAAAGTAAAAACACTATTAAATAAAAAAACTTTGATTGCCGGGCTGGTGGTTTTTATTTTAGTAACCAGCGGCTACCTTCTTAAAAATGAATTGGTAGTGGCAACTGTTAATGGCCAGCCTATTTCCCGCTTTACTCTTATCAGAGAGTTGGAGAAAAATTCCGGAAAGCAGGCGTTGGAATCTTTAATCGGCAAAACCTTAATACTTCAGGAGGCAAAAAGGCAAAATGTTTCTGTGGGCCAGCAGGAAATTGACCAAGAGATGAAGAAACTTGAGGAGAATTTTAAAAGCCAAGGTCAGGATTTAGAGCAGCTTTTAGCTTTTCAGGGGATGACAAAAGCAAGTTTGGAGGAGCAAATCAGGCTCCAAAAAACAGCAGAAAAACTGGCTGATTCAACAGAAAGCGCCAAAGTCCAAGCCTGGTTTCAGGAACTTCGGGGAAAGGCAAAAGTAAATTATTTTAAAGAATTATAAGAATTCAAAGTTTTACAGGAATGAAAAATCCCGAGGAGATTCATAATGGTTTACAAGAAGAAGAGGCACAAAAAAGGCTAAGAGTTTATGGCTTAAATGAGGTTAAGGGGAAAGAAATAGGGGCAAAGGAGGTATTTTTAAGGCAGTTTCGCTCCCCATTTTTTCATCTTCTTTTTATAGCCGCAATTATTTCCTTTTTGATTGGGGAAGCAATAAGCGGTGGGGTAATTTTGTTTTTTGTAGGAATTAATCTTGTTTTAGGTTTTTTTCAGGAATACCGGGCGGAAAAAGCGGCCTCGCTTTTGAAAAACTTTATTCCCAGCAAAACGAAAGTTTTAAGAGAGGGGGTAATTAAAATTATTGAGAAAAAATTTTTGGTTCCCGGGGACTTGGTTTTACTGGAAGCAGGAGATATTGTCCCTGCTGATTTAAAGGTTTTGGAGGCAGTAAATCTTTTGGTTGATGAGGCGATTTTAACCGGAGAATCTTCTCCGGTCGGTAAAAAAAATGGAGATACTCTTTTTGCCGGAACCTCAATTGTTAACGGTGAAACAAAAGGAATAGTTATCGCTACCGGGAGCAAAACTTCTTTTGGGAAAATCGCTAAGCTATCTTTGAAAGTTACGGCTGAAAGTCTTTACGAAAAAGAACTTTTGGAATTTTGCCGGCTGATTTTAAGAATCGTCGTTGTAACGATTGTTTTTGTTTTTTTGGCAAATTTAATTTTGCGGGGGACAACTAATTTTTTTTATTTTTTAATTTTTTCTGTTGCTTTGATAGTGACCGTTATCCCTGAAGCTCTACCAACGGTTGTTTCTTTTGCTTTGGGTGGGGGGGCTTTAAAATTAGCAGGGCAAAATGTGGTGGTTAAAAGACTTTCGGCGGTTGAGGATTTGGGTAATATTCAGGTTTTATGTACTGATAAAACCGGGACTTTAACAGAAAACCGAATGAAATTGGCAGAAATTTACTCTTTGGATAAAGAAAAATGCCTCCTTTATGGTCTGCTTTCTTCTGATTATTTAAAGGAAAAGCCGAAGTTTGTGAAAAATTCTTTTGATTCGGCTCTCTACGCCTTTGCCTCGGAGAAAATTTTAAAAATGATGGGAAAATATCAGTTGGTGGCAGAAATTCCTTTTGATCCTTTTAGAACAAGAAATAGCGTTTTAGTTAAGCAAGGCAAAAAGAGGTTTTTGATTGTAAAAGGGGCGCCGGAGATGATTTTAGGAAGATGTAAGAAGTTTAAAGAAAAAAAAGAAACTGCAGAAAGAGCTTTTAGAACCCAGGGAAATTTAGGACGGCGGGTTTTAGCAGTTGGTTGGAAGGAATTTTCGGGAAAAAGTTATCAGGAAAAAGATGAAAGCAACTTAAATTTTTTAGGATTTTTCTCTTTTGAGGACCCATTAAAACCAACTGCCCAACCAGCAATAAGTTTGGCTAAAAAATTGGGGGTAAAAGTGAAGATTTTAACTGGCGATAGTAAAGAAGTTGCCTTTGCCGTGGGAAAGAAAATAGGATTGGTAAAAAAACCTTCCGAAGTAGTTGAGGGTAAGAATTTGGAGGCTTTGCTTGGGCCTGATTTTACTAAAGCTTGCGAGAATTATGCCGTTTTTGCTCGGGTTTCGCCGGAAATGAAGCATAAAATAATCAAAACTTTAGGGGAAAATTATGAAGTTGGATTTTTGGGGGAAGGAATCAATGATGCTCCGGCCTTAAAGACAGCCCAGGTGGGAATTGCGGTTGAGGGAGCAGCGGATATCTCTAAAGAGGCGGCCGATATTATTTTACTGAGGAAAGATTTAAAAGTGATTATCGAGGGAATAAGGGTGGGAAGAAATATTTTTACCAATATCCAAAAATATATAAAATGTACTTTAGCAAGCAATTTTGGCAACTTCTATTCAATCGCCTTAATTTCTTTGTTTGTTTCCTTTTTGCCAATGCTGCCAATTCAAATTTTGTTGGTAAATCTTTTGACAGATTTTCCCCTAATAAGTATTGCTACCGATAGTGTTGACGCCGAAGAGTTAAAAAGGCCCAAAGTCTATCGGTTAAAAGATGCAGTTGGATTGATCGTTTTATTAGGAGGGGTAAGTGCGATTTTTGATTTCTTGTTTTTTGCAATTTTCCGAAAAAATCCGCCAGCTTTAATTCAAACATTATGGTTTTTGGAAAGTATTTTAACGGAGATTGTCTTGATTTTTTCTGTGCGGACACGCCGGCCTTTTTGGAAAGCCCGCCGACCTGCTATCTTTCTATTGGGGTTAGCCTTGGCTTCAATATTGCTGACAGTGATTTTACCTTTTAGTCGTTTTGGGAAGGAAGTATTTTTCTTTGTCTCTCCGCCAATTTCTAGTTTTCTGATTGTTTTAGGATTGGTTTTGAGTTATTTTATAATTAGTGAAGGAGTAAAGTTAAAATATTTTTATGGAAAAATAGCCGAGGTGTAAGATGGTTTATCCGGTGGCAACACTGGCGGGAACAATTATTGGGGTTGGGCTTTTCGCCCTACCTTATACTGCTTCAAAGGTGGGGCTACCAATTATGTTGGGTTGGTTTGGAGTGTTAGGGGTTTTAGCAATTTTGATTCATCTTTTTTATGGGGAAGTAGCCTTAAAAACACCGGATTATCGCCGTTTTCCTGGTTTTGCTAACCATTATTTTGGAAAGAAAGGGAAAAAAATTGCCTTGGTAACTACTATCGGTGGGCTTTTGGGAGCAATTTTGGCCTATTTGATTATTGGAGGAGAATTTTTGACCCAGATTTTTCAGCCTCATTTTGGTCAAGGAGAGCTTTTTTATACCCTTGTCTATTTTTTGGCAGGAGCCACCTTGATTTTTTTTGGAATTAAAGCAATTGCCAAAATTGAGTTTTGGGGGCTGGTAGGGTTTTTGCTGATTTTGTTAGGAATTTTTATCCGCGGTTTGCCTCATTTTAAGGTTGTTAATCTTTTTCCTAAACCCCAGTTTTCTTTTTTATTTTTGCCATACGGGGTGATTTTGTTTTCTTTGTGGGGAGCGGCTTTAATTCCTGAGGTTGAGGAGATGTTGGGGAAAGAAAAAAAGCTTTTAGGAAAAGTGATTTTTATTTCTTTATTGGTCGCGATTTTTATTTATCTTTTTTTTACAATTACGATTTTGGGGATCACCGGACCGGCAACCACTCCTTCAGCTTTACCTGGTTTAAAAAGCTTTTTGGGGGATGGGGTGGTGATATTGACTTTGTGTTTTGGACTTCTAACTACCTTCACCTCTTTTATCTCTCTGGGTTTAACTTTAAAGCGAGTTTTGAGTTATGATTTGGGGTTTTCGGAAACAAAAGCATGGACAATTACCTGTTTTGGTCCGTTTTTTTTGTATTTTTTAGGAGTAAAAAACTTTATTTCTTTAATATCTTTTTTGGGGGCGGTATTTTTGGGGATTGATGGGATTTTGATTTTGCTGATGTATAAAAAAATAAAGCCCAAAAGGGCAAAGCTTGCTTTACTACTTTCTTTTCTTTTTATCGCCGGAATAGCTTACGAAATAATTTATAGCCTCGGGTAAATTGGTCCAATTGGTCTGATTTGTCCAATTTGTTATGATAAAATTGCCCTGATGAGGATTGCTATTGTTCGGGGGAAGTATTTGAATAAATATGAGATGCAATATTATGAGCCGTTGGCGAAGAAACATCAGTTGGTAGGATTCGGCAGCCTAAAGCCTTTCCACGATAAATTTGCTTTTCCGGTAGTTAAATTACCTTCGCCAATGGATTTGCCCGATTTTCCTTTTAAGATGCCTATTTTAAACCGGCTTTGCGTGGATGCCCAGTGGCTTTTCGGATTGGAAAGGCGCTTAAGAGGTTTTGATATTGCCCACTGCGCTGAGACTTATATGCATTTTACCTGGCAGTGCTTAAACGCCAAAAAAAGAGGTTATGTTAAAAAGGTGGTGGCAACAGTTTCCGAAAATATTCCTTTTAATAATGAAGGGATTTGGGGAAGAAAAATATTTAAACGCCGGGCAATTGCCGAATTAGACCATATTATCGCCATTTCTCAACGAGCAAAAAAAGCCCTGATTTTGGAGGGATGTGATTCGAAAAAAATTACGGTGATTGGGCACCATGTTGACACTTCGGCGTTTACGCCGAAAAAAGTATCAAGGATTAAGTATCAAGTATCAAGGAAAGTTAATATCCTGTTTGTGGGGAGGTTGGAATTATGTAAAGGTGTTTTTGAGATTTTATTTGTAGCGAAAGAGTTGCTTTCCGACCCGGAATTGAAAGATTATGATTTAATTTTCACTTTGATAGGCAAAGGGAATGAAAAAAAGAGACTTTTGGAGATGGAAAGACAGCTGGGGATTGTGGACAAGGTTGTTCACAAGACTGTTCCTTACCCTAAAATGCCGCAGGAATATCAAAAAGCCGATATTTTTGTTGCTCCTAGCCAGGCCACGCGCCATTGGCAAGAACAATTTTCCATGGTGCTTCTTGAAGCCCAAGCCAGTGGTTTACCAATAGTCACTACTTGTTCAGGCGCTATTCCTGAGAATGTTGGCCAAGCGGCAATTTTGGTCCCGCCGGCCGATTTTTATTCTTTGGCAGAGGCGATTAAAAAATTTATTTTGAATCCAAAAATGAGGGAAGAGTATGGGAAAAAGGCGCGGGAAAGGGCAGTGAAATATTTTGATATTAAAATTGGGGCAAAAAAATTGGAGGAAGTTTACCAAAAACTATTGGTCTAATTGGACTGATTGGTCTAATTTGATTATTTAAATTTTTTTGTTTAATTAATCAAAGTGAAAAAAATATATATCGTTATTTTGAAATTTAATGGTGAGAAAGAGTTGACGGACTGTTTGGGATCAGTCCAATTAATTAAAGTGCCAAAAAAATGGCAAGGGGAAATAATAATAGTAGACAACAGTATTAAAAGTCAAAAGTCAAAAGACTTCGGCGACCTCAGTCGAGTCGTCAAAAGTCAAAATTACAATTTAAAATTAAAAATTATTAAAAATAAAAAAAATTTGGGTTTTGCCGGCGGGGTGAATGTGGGGATAAGATACGCTCTTAAAAATAAGGCTGAGGCAGTTTTGCTTTTAAATCAAGATACCGAAGTAAAGAAGAATTTTTTACTTCCCTTGTTGAGAAATCCGACGGATATTGTTGGGCCAGTGATAAAATTCAAGCGGGAGGGGAAGTGGGTTTATGATTTTGGAGGAAAGGTGAATTGGTGGTTGGGGCGAACAAGCCATCGGGAAGTATCAAGTATCAAGTATCAAGTATCAAGTATAGATTATGTAAGTGGGTGTGCAATGCTAATCAGGCGGCCGGTTTTGGAGAAAATTGGGCTTTTTGATGAGCGTTATTTTTTGTATTTCGAAGATGTAGATTTTTGCCTGCGAGCAAAAAAAGCAGGATTTAAAGTTGCCATTGAGCCAAAATCAATGATTATTCACCGAATCAAAGAGGGAAGAAAAAAACCCCTTTGGCAAAGGTGGGAGGCAGTAAAAAGTAATTTGATTTTTATTAATCGTTGGATTTTGTGGTGGAGAAGACCGATTGCCTGGGCTTTTTGGCTGGTAGGAGGGATTAAGATATTAATTGGCTAAATTGGGCTAATTGGACTAATTGGTCTAATTTGAATGAAAAAAATAATTAATTTTTTGCTTTTTGGCTATTTGGTTTTGTTTCCTTTCGGGCAGCTGACGCGGTTGCCAGTAAAGCTGGAGGATTTTCCGGAAGTAAATCTCTATTTGACCGATCTGGTGGTGGGATTTTTAGGGGTGATTGGGGGGATTAGAGTGATAAGGGAGATAAGGGAGAGGAAATATAAACTGCCGGTGTTGGCAAAACCAATGGTGGTGTTTTTGGGGATAACTGCTTTTTCTTTACTTGTCAATATTCCTCAACTTCAAGGCAGGGAGGTGATTGTTGGGGCGCTTTATTGGCTAAGATTACTGGCTTAT
>JBNAVS010000027.1:0-6897 GCA_049700235.1 Microgenomates group bacterium | reverse complement strand
CCGGGAAATGTTGCTTTGGCGGTTCATCCGGAGTTAAGTTATTGTTTAGTGAAGACAAAAACCGGAGAAAAATTCTGGTTGGCTACTTCCTTGAAAGAAAAAATTTTTGCTAAAGAAGGAGAAATTTTAAAGACGATTAAGGGAGAAAAATTGGTTGATTTAAAATATAAAGGACCATTTGATGAATTTGAAGCGGTAAAGGTGGCTTTTAAGCAAAATTCCAAGACCTTTCATACTGTGGTGCTTTCCAAAGAATATGTAAACGACCAAGAAGGAACAGGAATCGTTCATATTGCCCCTGGTTGTGGAGAAGAAGACTTTCATTTGGGAAAAGAAAAAAATCTTCCGGTGATTCCGGTGATTGATGAAGAGGCTAATTATTTGAGGGGCTTTGGCGATTTAGTTGGCAAAAATGCTAAAGAAAATCCAGATTTGATTTTGAACCATCCGCTTTTGAAAAAATGTCTTTTCAAAATTACTCCTTATACCCATCGTTATCCTGTATGCTGGAGATGTAAGACAGAATTGGTTTGGCGGGTAGTTGATGAATGGTACATTGCTATGGACCCATTTCGAGAGAAGATTAAAAAGGTGGCGAAAAAAATTCGCTGGATTCCGGAATGGGGATTGGATATGGAGTTAGATTGGCTAACGAATATGAAGGATTGGCTAATTTCCAAAAAACGCTATTGGGGATTGGCTTTGCCTATTTGGGAATGTCAAAAGTGTGGTCATTTTGAAGTAATTGGAAGTAAAGAGGAGCTAAAAAAGAAGGCGGTTGAGGGTTGGGAAGAATTTGAAGGCCATTCGCCCCATCGTCCTTGGGTAGATAAGGTAAAGATTCGCTGCCCTGAATGTGGAAGTCTTGTTAGTCGGATTCCTGATGTCGGTAATCCTTGGCTTGATGCCGGAATTGTCCCTTTTTCCACCTTGGTTGACCCTAAGACTAAAAAGGTAAGTTATTTGACTGATAAAAAATATTGGCGAGAATGGTTTCCGGCCGATTTTGTGACTGAATGCTATCCCGGGCAGTTCAAAAATTGGTTTTATTCTTTATTGGCGATGTCTACCGTTTTGGAAAATAAACCACCTTTTAAAAATCTTTTAGGTCATGCTTTGGTAAGAGATGAAAAGGGTGAAGAAATGCATAAAAGTAAAGGGAATGCGATTGCTTTTGATGAAGCGGCAGACAAAATTGGGGTTGATGTGATGCGCTGGATGTATTGCCGGCAAAACCCGGAGATTAATTTGAATTTTGGTTATCATGTTGCTAATGAGGTAAGACGTCGTTTTCATCTTTTGCTTTGGAATGTTTACAATTTTTATGCCACTTATGCGAAGGTAGATAAGTGGGTAACACGCAGCCCGCAACACGCAACACGCAGTCAAAATGTTTTGGATAGGTGGATAATATCCCGATTAAATCAGGTAATTAAAGGGGTTACTGAAGATCTTGACAATTTTAATGCTTTTGCTGCCGCCCAAAAAATTGAGGCTTTTGTTAACGATTTGTCTACCTGGTATGTTCGCCGTTCACGGGATAGGGTTGGACCAACAGCCCCTTCAGGTAGAGATAAAAGGGCTTGCTATCAAACACTATGGTATGTTTTGGTAACCCTTTCTAAAGTTTTGGCTCCTTTTATTCCCTTTTTATCTGAAGAGATATTTAAAAATCTTACCGGCAAAGAGTCTGTTCATCTGGAAATTTGGCCAAAAGCAGGATATGTGAATCACAAGCTTTTGGCAGAAATGGAGCTGGTAAGAAAGATTTGTGAGCTGGGGCATGCGGAGAGGAAGAGGGCGGGGATAAAAGTCCGCCAGCCCCTTTCAGAATTACGGATTACAAATTGCGAATTACGAATTAATAAAAAATTAATAAATTTAATCAAAGAAGAATTAAATGTTAAGAATGTTCAAATAAAGTACTCAACCGGAAAATTGGGGGTTAAATTGGATACAAAAATTACTCAAGAACTTAAAGAAGAAGGGGAAACAAGAGAATTAGTAAGAAGGATTCAAGAATTAAGGAAAGAGGCAGGATGTCGTTTGGATGAAAAAATCATTGTTTATGGTCCAAATCTTCCAGCTAATCCAAAACTCCAGAAATATCTTAAGAAAGAGACATTGGCTAAAGAGCTTAGGATTGGAAAAGAATTAAAAATTGTCCGCCTTAATTGAAATGAAACAATTTTTTTCTTCCTTTGACTGGATACTTTTTTTGACATTTTTGGGTATCACTATCTTTAGTTTGATTCTTAATTATTTTTTGAGTCCCAATTCTTTTTTTCAACAGATTTTTTATGTTTTTTTAGGATTAATATTTTTTTTCCTTTTTAGTCGAATAGATTTTCGGATTTGGGAAAAGTTGGGGCTATTAGGGTTTTTAGGGAGTATTGTTTTCCTTTTAACTCCTTTTGTTTTTGGAACAATCACGAGGGGAGCGCTGCGTTGGATAAGAATTGGCCCTTTTACTCTTCAGCCCTCAGAACTGGTTAAGCCGTTTTTAATAATTTTTTTTGCTTCGTTTTTTAGTTCTCGCAAAACTCTAAATTTTCGGATAGTTTTTTTTGGTCTCTTGTTTTTGCTTATTCCCTTTCTTTTGATTTTTTTTCAGCCAGATTTAGGAAGTAGCCTGGTGGTTGGAGTTACTTGGGTAGGAATTTTATTTGCAGCAGGAGTCCCCTTTGAAATTATTTTGGGAGGAGTAGGAGTGGGGGCAGTTTTTCTTCCTTTGGCTTGGATGTTTTTCTTAAAAGAATACCAAAGACAGCGAATTTTAAGTTTTTTGGATCCTTGGACTGATCCTTTGGGAAAAGGTTATAATTTAATCCAATCAACAGTAGCAGTTGGGGCTGGCCAATTTTTTGGCCGAGGTTTAGGAAGAGGGACCCAAAGCGGACTGCAATTTTTACCTGAACGTCATACCGATTTTATTTTTGCTTCATTTGCTGAAGATTTTGGGTTTTTGGGAGTATTGGTTTTGCTTTTACTATTTGGGGTTTTGCTTTGGCGAATTTTGGAGATTGGAAGAAAAGCCGCCAGTAGTTTTGCTTTTCTTTTTTGTGTTGGGGTATTTTCTTTGATTTTTATTCAAAGTTTTATTAATATTGGAATGAACTTAGGTTTATTGCCGATAGCGGGTGTCCCTTTGCCATTGTTCTCTTATGGAGGGAGTTCTTTTTTAGCAACAATGATGTCTTTAGGAATTGTGGAAAATATTTGCTATAATACTACTCACCATGTCTAAATTTGCCGTTATAAAAATTGGCGGTTTTCAGTATAAGGTTGCCGAAGGCGAGGAAATTGAGGTTGATAAAATTGAAGGAGAAAAAGGAGAGTCTTTGACTTTTAATGAGGTGCTTTTGGTAGCTAATGGAGAAAAGATTGAAATTGGTCGACCGCGGGTGGAAAACGCTAAAGTAGAAGCCGATATTGTCGGCCAATTTAAGGGAGAAAAAATCCGAGTGGCAACTTACAAAGCGAAAACTGGCTATCGCCGAGTTAAAGGCTTTCGTCCTCTTTTGACCAAACTAAAAATCAAAAAAATTTCTTCTTGACTTTTGTGAAAATTTTGATATTCTAAAATAAGAATGGCAAAGACAAAAACCGGAGGGAAAACAAGACAGCTTCCTCCTCGGCCGGGGAAAAGATTGGGCTTGAAAGTTTCCGGAGGACAAAGAGTAAAAGCGGGAAATATTTTAATTCGCCAGAGGGGTACTAAATTTTATCCCGGCGAAGGGGTTGGAATGGGCCGAGACTTTACCCTTTACGCCTTAAAAGATGGGGTTGTTTCTTTTACTCAACGAAGGGGCAAAAAATATCTTAATATCTTAGTATCTTAGTATCTTTTATTATCATGGCTGATAAGCAAGTAGTGGAAATCGACATCGACCAACTTCAGGCAAACCCCTTGCAACCACGGGGATTGATTACGCCGGAGTCTTTGACTGATTTAGTTCAATCAATTAGAGAGCATGGGATTTTAGAGCCTTTGGTAGTTGCCAAAACTCCGGCTGGCTATCAAATAATTGCCGGAGAGCGGAGATGGCGGGCGGCAAAAATTGTTGGCTTAAAAACGGTTCCGGCGATTATCAAAGAAACCACCCCTTCGGGAATGCTAGAGATGGCTTTGGTGGAAAATGTCCAGCGGGAGGATTTGAACCCGATTGAGCGCGCCCAAGCATTCAGGCGGTTAAAAGAAGAGTTTGGCTTGGGAACAAAAGAGATTGCTAAAAGAATTGGTAAAAGTTCGGCATATGTTTCTAATTCTTTGAGGCTTTTAACTCTTCCTGATGCCCTAAAGGATGGTCTTTTATCGGGAATGATTACTGAGGGACACGCTCGGGCTTTAGCGGCAATTCAAGATTCAAAGCTGATGATTGAAGCCTACAAAATGGTAATTAAAAGTGGCATGGCCGTAAGACAAACAGAAGACCTTGCCCGAAGAGCAAATAAAAAAATCGGTAAAGAAGCCAAAGGGATAGAAGGCATTTCTTATCCCTTGATAATTTCTGATGAAATAGATAAAATGAGGGACGAGATTCATCAGGCAATTGGTGGCGGAGTAAAAACGATTGTGAAATTAAGCCGTTCTCGCGCGGAAACTAGACTTAATATTATACTTAAAGGTTCTTTGGAAGAAACAGAGGAGAGATTACAACGAATTTATCGGGGAATTCTTAGTCAATCTTCCCAAAACGGTTAGGCGGCCAATAGCGGAAAAAGGCTTTTCCAATAATATTTTGCTCTGGGACAAATCCCCATTCCCTTGAGTCAGAACTGTGAGAACGATTATCGCCCAAGACGAAATAATTTTTTTCCGGTACACAGATAGTGGCTCCAGGTTTTAAGAAACTTCCGTTTGAGGTAGTGTAATCTTTGGGCAGGTAAGACTCATCAAGGGGTTTACCATCAACATAAACTTTACCGTTAATAATCTGAACGCATTTTCCGGGGGTAGCGATTATTCTTTTGATGTAGTCATATTCTTCATTTTTTGGGGCGCGGAAGATAATAACATCGCCCTCTTTTGGCTCTCTTAACCGATAAGTGATTTTGTCAGTCAATATATACTCTCCGTCGTGGAAATTTGGGTACATTGAGCTGCCGCGGACTTGATGGGGTTGAAATAAAAAAAGATAAATAATAACAAAAACGGCCAAGGCCATAACGGCCGTTTCGATAAAGTCCAAGAAAAATTTCCCAATTGCCCGGAAAAAATTACCAACCATTGTTTTAATATTTTAAATCCTTTTAAGTTGCTTGTAAAGGGGAAAATTGCTAAAATTAGCTTGGGGTCGCGTAGCTCAGTTGGCAGAGCGTACGGTTCACATCCGTAAGGCCGCTGGTTCGAACCCAGCCGCGACCACTAAAAAATTTAGGCCCGACCGGTGTATTCGCCGGTTTCGGTGTTGATCACGATGGTATCGCCCACTTTAACAAAAAGGGGGACTTGGACGATATAACCTGTTTCTAATTTTGCCGGTTTAGTAGCCCCAGTAACCGTGTTTCCTTTAGCTCCGGTTTCGGTTTCAATTACCTTAAGGCTGACTTTCAAAGGAGGAATAAGGCAAACTGGTTGGTCTTCTAGGACCATAATTTTGTAGGTTTCTCCTTCTTTTAAAAAATTCTTAAAATTTCCAACCAAATCTTCGGTAAGGGAAATTTGTTCGTAGGTTTTGGGATTCATAAAAAAATAATTTTCCCCCTGCCGGTAAAGATATTGGAATTCAACGGTATGAACTTCGGCTTCTTCGATTTTTTCGCCGGACTTGAAAACAAATTCCAAAACGGCACCGGTTTTTAGATTTTTTAATTTTGCCCGGGTAAAAGCCGAACCTTTGCCCGGAGAGACAAAAGTTTTGTCAATTACCAAATGGGGTTGACCGCGAAAAATAATACAAATTCCCTTTTTTAAATCGCCGCTTTCAATCATAGACTGAATTTTGGCATAAAATTGCTCTTTTTTCAAGGAGAAAAAATTTTTTTGACAGGAAAAGGAAGGACCTCGCTGATAGTTTTTGCTCCGGTGAGGGTCATAATTAAGCGATCCACTCCAACAGCAATTCCTCCACAAGGCGGGAGATTTTTAACTGCTTGGATAAAATCTTTGTCATACTCAAAAAGCCGCATTCCTAATTTTTTTCGTTGCTGGAGATCTTGTTTTAGTCTTTTTTCTTGCTCTTGCCAATCAGTTAGCTCACTGTAGCCGTTGCCCAATTCCAAACCGCCAATATAAAATTCAAAACGCTCGGCATAACGAGGGTCGTCTGCTTTTAGCCGAGCCAAGGCGGCCAATGGTGCCGGATAATCATATAAAATCAGCGGTTTGTCTTTTGGCAATTTTGGCTCTACTTCGTTTAAAAAAATTTGGTGATAAAGCTGTTCCCAACTGGAATCGGGGTTGACTTGATAGCCCTTTTTTTGACAGATTTGGCGAGCTTTTTGAAGGTCAAGAAATTCATCAAGGTCAACATTGGCATATTTTTGGAAAGCCTGTTTGACAGAAAGGCGTTGCCAAGGGAGAGCTAGGGAGATTGGGGGTGTTAGGGCTTTTGGGGTGGTTTGGAGGATAAAATTCAGCAAATTTTCGCAGTCGGTCATAATATCGGTATAATCAGCATTTACCCGGTACCATTCTAAAATAGTAAATTCTGGGTTATGTAAGGGGCTAATTTCTGGAGAGTCCCTAAAAGCTTTACAGATTTGGAAAATACTGCCTGAACCTTGGGCAAGCAATTTTTTCATAAAAAATTCCGGCGAGGGAGTAAGATAGGCGCGTTTGCCTAAAACCGGAGAAACTTCAAAAACCTCATTGAAAGGCGAAGGGTCGGGGTAGGGAACCATTAAGGGGGTTTCTACTTCGGTGAAACCCTGGGATTTAAAAAACTGGCGGAG
>JBNAVS010000026.1:0-7270 GCA_049700235.1 Microgenomates group bacterium | reverse complement strand
CAAATTTAAAATTTAAAATTGAAAATTTAAAATTTTATGATTGGTGGCCCCAGATAAGCAAAGAGGATCTTGAAATTGATTCTCCTTATAATACCTATAAATACAAAGATTTGCCGCCAACCCCTATTTGTAATCCTGGACTGGCGGCTATTAAGGCCGTTTTAAACCCTACCCCAACTGATTATTGGTATTATCTTTCTGATAAAGATGGTAATATTCATTTTGCCAAGACACTTGAGGAACACCGCCAAAACATAGTTAAATATTTAAAATAGTTGGAGTTGACAAGATATCTTTTTTGTGTTATCTTTACATTAACTCTAGGTCGTCCTAGAATTTTTTTCGTCTAAAAAACCGATGCCCTCCAAAAAATCTAAAGGCCAAAGAATTTGCTGGGGTAAAATCTCTAAAAATTTGCCTCCTTTAGACCTGCTTGCTATTCAGCGAGAATCATGGGAGTGGTTTTTAACCGAAGGTATTAGTGAGGCATTGGCGGAGATCTCCCCAATTAATGATTTTACGGGGAAAAACTGGGAGCTTTCTTTTGGCAACCACTCGTTTGGGAAAGAAAGATGCTCTATTTCTGATGCTTTGAGGAAGGGTTTGACGTATGACCGACCGTTGAAGGTGGAAGCAGTTCTGGTTAATAAAAAGACAGGAAAAGAAAGCAGAAAAGAGGTTTTTCTTGGTGATATTCCCCAAATGACTCCTGCCTGCACTTTTATTATAAACGGGATTGAAAGAGGAGTTGTTAATCAAATTGTTCGCTCTCCTGGAGTATTTTTTACTGGCGAGATAGATCCCCCAACCGGGAGAATGCTTTATAAGGCAGAAATTCGCCCAGTTCATGGTTCCTGGTTAGAATTTATGGTTATCCGGAATGATACAGTGGTAGTGAGGATTGACAGAAGAAGGAAATTCCCAGCTACCATTCTTTTGCGGATTTTTGGTTTTTCTACTGATGAGGAAATCTTAGCTGCTTTTGCCAATCAACCAAAGGAGGTAATAAATTTCCTTTTAAATACCTTAGAAAAAGATCCCACTAAAACTCAACAAGAAGCTTTAGTGGAAATTTATCAAAAATTAAGACCTGGGGAGCCGGTTGTTTTAGAGAATGCCCAGTTGTTGGTTGATAACATGTTTTTTAACCCCCACCGTTATCGTTTGGGGAAAGCGGGGCGATATAAAATAAACAAAAGGCTTGGATTAAAACTCCCAAATGTTCCTGAAAATTGGGTTTTAACCTCTCAAGATGTTGTCCAAACAATTAGTTATCTTCTGAATTTACAAAATGGCCGAGGAGTGGTTGATGATATTGACAATCTAGGGAATCGCCGCCTTAAGCAAGTTGGGGAATTGATTGCCGAGAGTGCTTTTAGGGTTGGACTTTTGAGATTGGAGCGAGCAGTAAAAGAGAAAATGAGTTTGTTTTCTACCGATCAAAAAGTTACTCCTAGCCAGGTAGTTAATGCTCGGCCAGTTATCGCTGCCATTAATGAATTTTTCCGCACCAATCAACTTTCAACTATTTTAGACCAGACAAATCCTTTATCCGAGCTTGATAATTTAAGGCGAATTTCTGTTATGGGTCCAGGGGGGATTACCCGAGAAAGAGCCTCGTTTTCAATCCGCGATATCAATGCTTCTCAGTATGGTCGAATCTGTCCGATTCGTTCCCCTGAAGGCCCAAATATTGGTTTGGTGACTTATTTAGCTTTGTATGCCAAAGTTAATGAATATGGGTTTTTGGAAACTCCCTATTTTCAAGTTGAGAAAGTTAAAAGAGGGAGAAAAGTTAAAATGAGGGTAACAGATAAGATAGTCTATCTTTCTCCTGACGACGAGCAAGATCACTACATTACCCACGCAGGAGTTAATATCGACAAAAATGGTTTTATTACTGATTTGTGGGTTCCTGTAAGGTATAAGGGAGAATTCCTGGAAGCTTCGGTGGAAAAAGTGGAGTTTATTGACATTGTTCCTCGTCAGATAGTGGGAGCATCCGCTTCCCTCATTCCTTTCTTGCAAAATGATATGGCAAATCGCGCCTTAATGGGTGCTAATATGCAATGTCAGGCAGTTCCCTTGATTTGTCCTGAAGCGCCGCTGGTGGGAACAGGAATGGAAAAAGTTATTGCCGAGACAATGAAAAGAGTAGTCCGCGCTTCTTGCGACGATAAGGTTGTTTGGGTTGATGCCCAAAAAGTGGTGTTGGAAAAGGGAGGCACATATCTTCTTACCAAATTTAAAAGAACGAATCCTGCCGGGGCTTGTTATTCTCAACGACCAGTGGTGCTTAAAGGACAGAAAGTTAAAAAAGGAGATTTACTGATTGATGGTCCGGCTTGTGATGGGGGGAAACTTGCCCTGGGCAGAAACTTAATTGTTGCCTATTGTTCTTTTGACGGTTTTGAATATGAGGATGCGATTGTAATCTCCGATCGTTTAGTAAAAGAGGATATTTTAACCTCAATTCATATCGAGGAATACGAGGCTTCGGTAGTGGAGACAAAACTTGGGCCAGAAGAGTTAACCAGAGATATTCCCAATGTTTCCGAGGCTGACTTAGCTAATTTGGCAGAAGATGGAATTGTTGTTATCGGAAGTGAAGTTGGCCCAAATGATATTTTAGTTGGGAAAATCGCTCCTAAAGGAGAGACAGAGCTAACAGCTGAAGAAAGGCTTTTAAGGGCAATTTTTGGAGAGAAAGCGCGTGAGGTAAAGGATACTTCTTTGAGGATGCCTCATGGAGAGTGGGGAACGGTTATTGGGGTGGAGATTTTAGATAGAGAAAAAGGAGACGAGCTGGAAGCAGGAACAATCAAAAAGGTAATTGTTAAAGTTGCCCAAATGCGGAAGATTATGGTTGGAGATAAACTGGCCGGTCGCCACGGAAACAAAGGGGTAATTTCCAAAATTGTTCCCCAGGCTGATATGCCCTTCTTGGAGGATGGGACTCCGGTAGATATTATTATTTCTCCTTTAGGAGTTTTATCAAGAATGAATTTGGGCCAACTTTATGAGGCCCATTTAGGCTGGGCGGCAAAAAAACTTGGCTACAAAGTTGCTGTTCCTGTTTTTGAAAAAATTAAGGAAGAAAAAATTGTTGAAGAGTTAAAGAAAGCAGGTTTACCAGCCGACGGCAAGGTGACTTTATATGATGGTCGCACAGGAGAACCAAAAAAAGAGAAGAGTGTTGTGGGGGTTGCCTATATTATGAAGTTAGTTCATATGGTTGAAGATAAGGTCCATGCCCGTTCTACCGGACCCTATTCTTTGGTGACCCAACAGCCTTTGGGAGGAAAGGCCCAAATGGGAGGTCAACGTTTGGGAGAAATGGAAGTTTGGGCACTTGAGGCTCACCGCGCCGCCCATACCCTTCAGGAGATGCTAACGATTAAATCAGATGATGTTGTTGGCCGAGCTAAAGCTTTTGAGGCCCTCGTTAAGGGGACAGAGATTACTCAGGCAACCGTACCCGAGTCGTTTAAGGTTTTGGTAAAAGAGTTAAATAGTCTTTGTTTGGAGGTGACGCCAGTAGGGGCAGTGGAAGAGAAAAAGGAAAAAAATGAAACAACTAGTTGATTTTACCGCCCTAAAAATAAGGCTTGCCTCCCCGGAGGTGATAAAATCTTGGTCGCATGGCGAGGTTCTAAAACCCGAGACGATTAATTATCGGACGCTTAGGCCGGAAAAAGATGGTCTTTTTTGTGAAAGAATTTTTGGGCCGACCAAAGATTGGGAATGTTATTGTGGAAAATATAAAAGAATTCGCTATAAAGGAATAGTTTGTGATAAGTGTGGGGTAGAGGTTACCCAATCAAAAGTTCGCCGGGAAAGGATGGGACATATTACTTTAGCTTCTCCAGTGGCTCATATCTGGTTTTTCAAAGGGCCTTCTTCTAAACTTTCTTTACTTTTGGATTTACCCCCAAAAAGTTTAGAAGCGGTTATTTACTTTGCCCAATACTTAGTTACCGAGGTTGATGAGGAAGAAAAAAAGAGGTGTTTAGGAATTCTTAATGAGGGTTTAATTAAAAAGAAAAAGGAACTTAAAGAAAAATTAGAAAAAACAATTGCCGAGGCCAAAAAGCAAGGCAAAAAAGAAGAAAAAGCCATCCAGGCAAAAATCAAAAATAAAGAGCAGCAACTTTTAGCAATTCAGGAAATTAAACTTAAAACAAAACAAAAAATCCAAAGTTTAAAGGATGAATTTGTTTTGGAGCTCCAGGAAGTGGAAGAGATTTATCAGACGATTTTCGAGCTGGCAAAGAACCTAAGACCTCTTTCTTTATTGACCGAGGAAGAATATTTGAAACTTTCAGAATATAAAGTAACTTCGTTTTTCAAAGCAGGAATGGGGGCTGAGGTTTTGTTGGAAATGATCAAAAAGATAGATTTAGCAAAATTAGCCTCGGATCTTCATCGGCAATTAGAAGTAAGTAAGGGAGCTCGTTATCTTAAAATTGCCAAAAGATTAAGATTTATTGAGGGTTTAAGAAGGGCAGGAATTGATCCTGCCTGGATGATTTTGCAGGTTTTACCAGTAATTCCTCCGGATTTGCGGCCAATGGTTCAACTTTCGGGAGGAAAATTTGCCACCTCGGATCTAAACGATCTTTACCGCCGGGTGATAAACAGAAATAATCGTCTGAAATACTTAATTACTTTAGGAGCACCAGAGATTATAATTCGCAACGAAAAAAGAATGCTTCAAGAGGCAGTCGATAGTTTAATTGATGCGGCAAAGACGCCCATTCGGCGGATAGCCCGTCAGGCTAAACCCCTTCGTTCTTTATCGGATTTACTTCGGGGAAAACAAGGAAGATTTCGCCAAAATCTTTTAGGGAAGCGGGTAGATTATTCCGGTCGCTCGGTTATTGTTGTTGGTCCGGAGTTGAGATTAACCCAATGTGGTTTACCAAGAGAGATGGCCCTGGAGATGTTTAAGCCGTTTGTTTTAAGAGAGTTGATTTTGCGGGGAATAGCCCCCAATGTTAAAAATGCGAAATACATTTTGGAACATCGCCCACCAGAAGTCTTTGATATTCTTGAAGAAGTCACCAAGAAACATCCGGTTTTGCTTAATCGGGCACCAACTTTGCATAAATTGGGAATTCAAGCTTTTTATCCGGTTTTAGTGAAGGAGAGAGCGATTAAAATTCCTCCTTGTGTCTGCGCTGGTTATAATGCTGATTTTGACGGCGACCAGATGGCAGTTCATATCCCCTTGGGCGAAAAGGCAAAAAAAGAGGCAGAAGATTTAATGAGTCCAAAAAACAATTTGTTAAAACCGGCCGATGGCTCGCCAATTACCATTCCTGATAAGGAGATGGCTTTGGGCTGCTATTTTATTACTTCTGAAGATCCGAAAGCGGAAGAGTACCCAGCGATTTTTTCAGATCCGGCCCAGGCAATTTTTGCCTATCAGGCAGGGAGGGTGGGGCTCCGCCAAAAAATAAAAGTAAGAATTGAAGGAAAAATTATCAAGACCACCCCCGGTCGGCTGTTATTTAATGAGATTTTGCCCTCCGGAAGTCCTTTTATCAATGAAGAAGTTAATCAGCAGACAATTAAAACTTTAGTAACCAAGGCAATGCAACTTTGGGATCAAGAAAAGATAGTTGAGTTTCTTGATAAATTAAAAGATTTGGGTTTTTGGGGAGTAACAATTTCTGGTCTTTCAGTAGGAATTTTGGACTGTCAGGTTTATAGGGGAAAAGAAAAGGTAATTGAAGAGGCAAATAAAAAAGTGGCCGAACATGAGGAAAGTTTTACTCAAGGATTGATTACCGCCCAAGAGAAACGCCGTTTAGTTCAAGAGGTTTGGATGGAAACAACGGAAAAGTTAGCCGAGTTAACCTGGAGGGAGTTTAAGCCGGGGAATAGTATCTATCTTATGGTTGGGGCTAAATTAAGAAGAGTTTCTAAAGATCAAGTCAAGCAGCTTTCGGCAATGCAAGGGTTGGTAGTTGACCCCTTGGGTAAAATTGTTGAGTTGCCAATTAAATCAAATTTTCGGGAGGGTTTGTCAGTTTTTGAATATTTAACCAGTGCCCGGGGGGCAAGAAAAGGATTAACCGATACCGCCTTAAAGACCTCGGATGCGGGATATTTAACTCGCCGTTTGGTTGACGCCGCCCATGATGTAATTATCCGCGATGAAGATTGCCAAACTAAAAACGGGATTAGGATTAGCCGGCGGGGTAAAAGAGGAGAAAAATTTCTTGCCAGAATTTTGGGAAGAGTTTTAGCTGCCGATGTCATTGAGCCAAAAACACAAAAAATTCTTCTTAAAAGAAATGAGCTTGTTACCGAAGAAAACATTGTTCTTTTGGAAAAGCATAATATTGAGGAGGTAATCGTCCGTTCGCCTTTAACCTGCGAGAATCGCTGGGGTATTTGTTCCCGATGTTATGGTTGGGATCTTTCTACGAGGAGAATTGTTGAGGTAGGGACACCGGTTGGGGTGATTGCTGCTCAATCTATTGGCGAGCCAGGAACTCAACTTACTTTGCGGACAAAACAGACAGGGGGAATCGTTGGCCTTGATGTAACCCAGGGACTACCACGGGTTGAGGAACTCTTTGAAGTTCGCCAGCCAAAGACTCTTTCTCCTCTTTCAGAAATCGCTGGTAAAGTGACGGTTATCCAGACAGATGAAGGCTTCAAAGTGAAAATCAAAAGTGTTGGTGGAAAAACAACTGAGCAGAGGGAATATTTTATTCCTCCTACGGCTAAGCCTCTTGTTAGTGATGGACAGCTGGTTGAGGTTGGAGCCCAGCTTGCTTCCGGAGCTTTGGATGTCAGAGAAATATTGGAGATTCGTGGTCTTAAAGCCGCCCAGGAATATTTGATAGAAGAAATCCAGACTGTCTATGAATCCCAAGGAATTCCCATTAATGATAAGCATTTCGAGGTTATTGTTCGAAAAATGAGTGATAAAGTAAGAATAGAAAATCCCGGGGACAGCGTCTTTTTACCTGGAGAACTGGTAAGTAAGAGGAGATTTGAAGAAGAAAATGCGAGGGTAGTGAAAGAAAAAGGAAAACCGGCAACCGCTAAGGTGGTTATTTTGGGTTTAAGCAGGATTTCTTTATATACTGATTCCTGGCTTTCCGCCGCCTCTTTTGAGGAAACAACTAATGTCTTAACCGAAGTTTGTTTGGAAGATAAAGAAGATAAGCTTTTGGGTCTTAAAGAGAACGTTATTATTGGCCGATTGATTCCCGTTACCCCGGAAAGAGCGAGGATTGAATAAATAAGAAAA
>JBNAVS010000025.1:0-7283 GCA_049700235.1 Microgenomates group bacterium | reverse complement strand
TACGCATAGTTTTTTCCGGTAAAAAGCTCCCGGATGATGTCTTCAATCGGCGGTTCTTCGATATTTAAATCTGCTACTGGGAGTTCCTCCAAAACTTTAGCGGTAATTTCGGAAACTTCATCTCTTTTAACCGAATAAACTAATTTCGGATAACTGAATTCTTTGACTTTTGCCACACCGTTTAAAATCTTCGGGTCAACTTCTTTGGCCAAAATCACAGAAATTAATTTGTGGTCAGTATATTTTTGGACAATTTCTGAAAGTTGGCCGTCAAAAACTAGCTTACCTTTATCAATAATCATCACCCGGTGACACAATTCTTTAACATCACCCATATAGTGAGAGGTTAAAATAATGGTCGCCTTATAACGACGATTGTATTCCTTGATAAAATCGCGCATTTTTTTCTGCATTACCACATCCAAACCAATCGTCGGCTCGTCTAAAAACAAAACCTTAGGAGAGTGTAAAAGAGCGGCAATCAGCTCGCATTTCATTCGCTGACCTAAAGAAAGCTTGCGAACCTGAATTTCCAAAATATCCTCAACTTCCAAAAGGGCAACTAGCTCGTTTAGGGTTTCTTTGTATTTTTCCTCGGGAATTTCGTAAATCTCTTTATTCAACTGGAAGGTCTCCGGCGGTGGCAAATCCCACCAAAGCTGATTTTTCTGACCCATTATCAGGGCAATCTGACGCAAAAATTCCGGCTTTCGTTGCCAGGGAATAAAATCTTGAACGGAAATAAATCCCGAAGTAGGATACAAAAGGCCAGAGAGACACTTTAAAGTCGTAGTTTTCCTCGCCCCGTTTGGCCCGATGAATCCAACCAACTCGCCTTCTTCAATATTAAAAGAAATATCATCAACCGCCCGGACTTCTTCATACTTTCGGGCAACAAGCGATTTTATCGACCCAACCAACCCTGGCTCTTTCTTGTGAACCTGAAAAAATTTCTTAAGATTTTTAACCTCGATTACAGAAGAATTCACTAACCAATTATAACATTTACCTTACTTCCTTTTTCAGCGGTTTGCCGGGAGAAAAGCGGGGGGCGCGATGACCCTTAACCACCTTTTTCTCTTTTGTTCCCGGAACAATCACCGGCTTATCCTTGACTTTGACCACCTTAAACGTCCCAAAGCCAGAAAGAACAACTTTTTCCCCCTTCTTCAAAGCCCTGGTGATCTCGGCTAAAAAAGCCTCTATCGCTTCCTTAGCAGCCTTTTTGGTCAGGTGAGCCTTATTGGCAACCAATTGAATTATCTCTCTTTTGGTCATTTTTTATCCCTCCTTTCTGGGCAGTCAGTTAACTTGCGGATTAATTTTAAATTAGCAAGAAAATTAAGATTTGTCAAGCTATTTTGCTTTTGTAAACTCTGTGGCTCTTGTTTCCCGAATACAAGTAACCTTTATCTGCCCGGCCCAAGAAACTTTCTCTTCCAGAGCCGAGGTGATTTTTTGGGCTAAAACAACAAGCTGGTCGTCGGAAATCTCCTCCGGCTTGACTAAAACCCTCACATCTCTTCCTGCTTGGTAAGCAAATGCCTCCTGGACTCCCTCAAAACTTTTAGCAATTTCTTCTATCTGGCTGATTCTCTGAACATATTCTTCGTGAGCCTCGTAACGAGCGCCTGGTCGAGACCCAGAGGCAGCATCGGCAATCCAAACAATCCGCGATTCCGCCGAGGAAAAAGGCTTATCTTCATGATGCTCGGCAATACAGGCAATTACTTCTTCAGGCAGTCGATATTTTCTTGCCAAATCGACCCCAATTTGGACATGAGTTCCTTCTTGCTCGCTAACAACCTTTCCAATATCATGAAGAAGACAACCCAATCTTACTACATTAACATTTGCCCCAACCTCCCAGGCAATTTGGACCCCGATTTTTGTCTCCTCCAAAGTATGAACAATCATATTTTGGCCATAAGAAAAGCGGAATTTAAAACGACCCAAAAGTTTCACTAAGTCAGGGTGAAGGCGATAAACTCCAACACTATGGCATAGTTTTTCTCCTTCTTCGAACATAATTTTTTCTACTTCCTGACGAGTGCGCTGGACCGTCTCTTCAATTCTGGCCGGAGTAATCCGGCGGTCACGAATAAGTTTCTCTAAGCTTCGCCTGGCAATTTCCCGGCGAATTGAATCAAAAGATGATAAAGTAATCTCATTACTCTCATCAAGCTCAATTTCCACCCCGGTTGCTCGTTCAAATGTGCGGATATTTCGGCCTTCCCGGCCAATAATCCGTCCTTTTATGTCTTCGTCGGGCAGATGAACAGTAGAAACTGTATACTCCGCCACGTAATCAGTTACCCCGTGCTGCATTGCTTCAATCAAAATCTCTTTTGCTTTTTCTTCGGCCCGAGTTTTGATTTCTTCCTCGGCTTCTTTAATTTTTCGGGCAATATCCTCGGCGAGTTTTTTTTCAATTCCCTCCAAAATTAACTTTTTCGCCTCTTCGGTCGTTAAACCGGCAATCTTTTCCAGCCTGGCAACTTCGCTTTTTTTGATCTCTTCTACTTCGGCTAATTTCTCTTCCAATTCCTTTGCTTTTTTATCAAGCAACCTCTCTCGCTCCTCCAAGGCTCCTTCTCTTCTTTCCAGTTCGGCAATTTTTGCCGCTACTTCCCGCGCCAATTCCACTTCCCCTTTGGGCTTTTTACCCACCAGCGGTGTTTTTCCTTTTCCCTCTTTTTTTAATTCCTCTTTAACCAAAGCTTTAACTAAAGCATCCAAAATACCCATAAAACCTCCTCTTCTTGGCTTTTGGCACTGGAAAAAACCGCGAGGAATTACGGTTTAAGAAAGACTTCTTAATAAGCTTTTAAAGATTCCTGAAGTCATTTTCATTTAATGCCAACCGCCAAGAAAACTAAATAATTTTTAACTTCTGGTTATATTTTACCATTTTAAAAAAATTTCGCAACCCCTCGACTTCACTCAGGGTAAATTGTCAAGGATTTTTTTGATGGTTTGCCAGGAGAAACCGCGGTAGGACAAAAAGGTGGAAATTTTTTGGCGGAAATCTTGGGAAGAAAGCCGACGGTAAATTTCTAATTTTTTTTGAATCGCTTTTTTTGCCAATTTTAGTTCATCAATTTTTTCTAGCTCTTTTTCAATAATTTCCGGAGCAATTCCTTTTTGTTTCAACTCAACTTTTAAGGCAATTTTACCCTTGGGTCTAAAAGTCGTCCGTTGCTCGATCCACCACTGGGCAAACGCAGAATCGGCAATCAAACTTTGTTCTTTTAAAATTTTAAAAATTTTTTGGGCAAGATCATCAGGAATTTTTCTTTTCTTCAAATAATCAGCAATTTCTTTTTCTGACCGAGGACGGAGGGCTAAAAATCGATAAACTTTATCTAAAAGTTTTTGGAATTTAGAATTACTCTTTTGCTTCACCAATTTCTTTTCCGGCAGAAATTTTTTGGGCTTTAACTTCCTTCCAAATTTCCTCTTCGATTTGCTTGGCTAACTTTTGATTTTTTTCTAAAAACGCTTTTGCCGTCTCCCGACCTTGACCCAAAATTGTTTCCCTGTATTTGAAAAACGCCCCTGATTTTTCCACAATCCTCAAATCAACAGCTACATCTAAAATATTTCCGGCCTTAGAAATCCCCCCAGTATTCATAATATCAAATTCAGCGACTCGAAATGGAGGAGCAACTTTGTTTTTAACCACCCTCACCCGATGCCGAGAACCAACAACCACATCTCCTTCTTTAATTGAATCAATTTTTCTGGTATCAAGGCGGATTGAGGAATAAAACTTCAAGGCTAAACCCCCAGGGGTTGTTTCCGGATTACCAAACATCACTCCGATTTTGTGACGGATTTGGTTAGTAAAAATAACGACCGCTTTTGATTTGGAAATTGCCGCCGTCAACTTCCGCAAAGCTTGAGACATCAAACGCGCCTGAACTCCCATCATTGCCTCGCCCATCTCTCCCTCAATTTCCGCCCGAGGAGTCAAAGCGGCTACTGAATCAACGGCAATAACATCAACCGCTCCGGAGCGAACTAAAGTCTCCACAATTTCCAAAGCTTGCTCACCAGTATCCGGCTGGGAAACTAAAAGCTCATCTAAATTCACCCCAATTGTTTGCGCCCAAGCAGGATCAAGCGCATGTTCGGCATCAATTAGGGCCACTGTTCCCCCCATTTTTTGGGCTTCGGCCAAAACACTTAAGACCAGCGAGGTTTTTCCTGAAGCCTCCGGACCATAAATCTCAACAATTCTTCCCCGAGGCAAACCACCAACTCCCAAAGCAATATCTAAAGCAATTGAGCCGGTGGGAATAACATCAACTTTTTTTACCGCCCCTTTTTCTCCCAACCTCATAATCGCCCCTTTTCCGTATTGCTTGGTAATCTGGTCAATGGCGGTTTTGATTGCCTGAAGTTTTTGGTCGTTGACCATTGTACTTTCATTTTGACAAAGTTTTTGCTAAAATGCAAGTAGTAAATTTATCTTGAGTTTATCCAAAGACGGAGCGTAGTTCAGTTGGCAAGAACGCTGGGCTGGGGGTCCAGAAGTCGGCGGTTCGAGTCCGCCCGCTCCGACCAAGTTAGATATTGCGAATTTTGCGGGTAAACACCCTCACCCAGAAACGACAAGAGTCTTGTAAGGTATCAACTATAATATAGCTTCTTCCGTCAATTTTTTCAATTTCAAGACCGGAATAGTTTCCTTTGTCGCTTCGCCATTCATTTGAAAATCCCCAACCGTTCCATTTCCAAACGGCGATATAATTTCCGCTACATTTTGGTTTCTGCGAATAATTTCCCTCAATCACAACCAAATCGTTTTTTCCATCACTATCAACATCGGCAATTTGAAATTCGCAATTCGGCTCAACGAGATTAGAAGAACCCCAAATTTGTTTTATTGTTCCCTTAACAAAATTCAAAACGAAAAAATGATTTTTTACACTCATATCATTCTCTTCAATCCAAAAAGGTTTTGATGAGCCGAAGTTGCCGGATTTCCACAAAGACAAATTTATATCCGTAATGCCGTCGTTGTTGGAGTCGGCAAGAATAAAATTATCAATCCACCATTCGGCTGGCGATTGCCAAATCATTTTTGAATTTTCCGATATTGATAATCTGCCATTTTTAAGAGAGTAAGTTTCTTTGATTGAATTATTGTCTAAATCCGCTTGTTCTTGTCTTAAAACCACACCGTCATTTTTGGTGGTCTCAAGATAAATTGTAGCTCGATAAGTTTTTTGAAAATTGGTTTTGTCGCTATCCCAAAAATAAACAGTTCTGTTGTCCAAAGGGAAATTTAACCTTTCTAATATTCTTTTTGCTTTACGGGCATCAGCCATTCTTGGTTGGGCCAAATTCTCCATAACCACCGGCAAAAGGGAAATTTTGTTAATTTTATTTTTTGTAAAATAAATTTTGATTGCCAGCCCTTCTTTTGTTTCTTGCCATGGCTGATCAAAAACAAAATTCCCTAAGCTGTAAAAGATGTACTTTCCCTTGTATGCTTCCATTGTTTGGACGACATGAGGGTGGTGGCCAATAATTAAATCGGCTCCGGTATCAATTGCGGCGTGAGCAAAATTAATCTGGGAGTCATTTGGTTTTTCGGCATATTCGGTTCCAGAATGCATCGAAACGATGACAAAATCGGCTTTTTGTTTAGCCTCTTTTACCGCTTCTCTCATTTTGTCTAGGCGCATAAATGCTGTTCCCGGTCGATTGCTTGAGGCTTCATAATGAGCTGGAACAACATCGGCATCGTTATATGCCAGAAAAGCAAATTTTATTCCTTTTTTCTCAATATAAACCGGCTGATTGGCTTCTTGTTGATTTCGTCCTGCCCCAACATATTTAATTCCTACATTTTCAAGATAATTAAAAGTATCTTTCAATCCTTTTTCTCCGAAATTTGGGGTGTGATTGTTTGCCAGCGACAAAATAGAAAATCCAGCTTGTTTTAACGCCTCTTCGGTTCCCGGATTTGACCTAAAAATCATTGCAAAGGCGGGGATTTCTGGCCCTTCTGTAATTGGTGTCTCTAAATTTCCAAAAACCAAATCCGCGCTTTTTAGATAATCCCTGATTTTTAAAAATGGGTAGTTGAGATCTTTCTGTTTTTTAACTATTCTCTCCACTCCTCGCGAATAAGAAATGTCGCCTACCGCAACAAGAGTAACCTCTTCGCTTATTTGAGGAAGTTGCCTTTTTTGTGATAAAAATTCTAAAAATTCGTTTTCGCCTTGTTGCCGATCGTTTGGACTGGTGTTCTTGCTAGAAGAACGCAAATAGTAGCTACCGCCCAAAATGGCGATAGCAATACCAAGAATAGAAAATAAAATTATCCAAGTGATTTTTCTTTGCATTCATTTTTATTGTGCCACAAACGTCTTGGTCCATTCCGGCAATGGCGGAGCTTGACCAGAATTAAGCATTTCGCGCCATTTCTCATCCGTTAATCTGTCCGACATTGGCCAAGTAAATTCATAGTAGGAGTAAACTCCGCCTTTTGCAATTCTTAATTTGCCGTCAACCGGGACTACAACATAAATTTCAGAAATTTTACCGGTGCCTTCTTCCAAAACTTGGCCGTTGGGATCAGTAGCGACATCGGCAATGATAGCCGCTGGGTTTTGCTCTAAAAAATTCTTTTGCCCCAACTCCTTAAACTGCGGTTCTTCTTTGTTGACTTCAAGCCAGAAATGCTCCAATTGCCCACCATACGAACGGATGAGCTCATATTCTTCGGCGGTAAGTTTTTCGTTATTTAATTCCTTTTCTGAAATTGTTTTAAGCGACATCGCCAGTTGTTCCATTTTGCTCAAATTGTCTTTCATAGTGGGCGTTAAAAGTCCGCGAATTTCCAAACCCTCCTTTGTCATTTTTAGAAGTGAAGTAAGACGCGCGTAAACATAAGGATTTGGTTCAACATATCCTCGGTCGTCTTTTTCTTCCAAGCCGCCACCTCCACCAAGTTCAGCATAAACTTGTTTGGCGTAAAGAATGGTATCGTGTTTTAATTCACTCCAGCTCCCCAAAAAAGTATTAAGATCTTTTCTTAACCAAGCAGTATTTTGCATAAAGGGTGGGTAACCGCTTCCTTTTTCGTCAAGAAGCGGACGAAGTTGATATAGCCAGCCCCAGTATAAGTTTTGGGTCCAAATTTCTTTATTGAGTCCTGAAAGATATTCATTCATCTTGGACATATTTTCAGAATAGCAAGCGTATTTGGTTTCGCCCATTTCATTTAATATATTCTTTGCTTCATTTGAGCCCATTGTTGCCGGAAT
>JBNAVS010000024.1:0-7356 GCA_049700235.1 Microgenomates group bacterium | reverse complement strand
ATATTTTTAAACACTCTCCCTCCTTTCTTTAAGATATTCTTCTAAAATACAGGCGGCCGCAGCAGCATCTTTGAAATCTCGTCTTTTTTCTTTTTTCACTCCCCCCTGAATCATTTTAGCAATTGCTTCTTTGGTCGTCAAGGTTTCATCTTGAAACTCTACTGGAAGTCCTGTTTCCCGGGAAAGTTCCTTGGCAAACCTCTTTACTTTCTCCCCCAACTTTCCTTCCGGAAAGCCAACAATAATTTTTTTTATCTGGTTTTCTCTACAAATTTCAATAATTTTGGAAAGAAATCTCCCAGAACGGGGAACAACTCCAAGAGGTTGGGTTAAACTCCCTTCGGCTAAAGCCAAGCCAATTTTACTTAACCCAAAATCAATTCCTAAAAGTCTCATTGCTCAATTGGTGTTGACTAGTTTTGCCCTAACTATCAACCGCTTAAGATACGTTCCCGGAGGGACACAAGTAACTAAACTTAAGTATTCACTATCGTAGCGCTGCTCTAAAACCGAAACATCATCAGGAGAAACTTCCACCATTTTAACTACTCTATATCGATACTGGATACCGTCAAAATCTATTAAAATCTCATCTCCCTCTTCAAGTGTCGGTAGGGTAGAAAAGATCGTCTTGTAATTTTTGGGGTTAAAAAACTGGGGCAAAACCGAATGGCCAAAAATAACCGTATTTCCGTATTCTCCGGGCAAGGCGGTTCCGGGATATTGTATCAGGCTTTCTGCCAAATCTTCTCCCCCAATTTGAACCACCGCTTTTTCGATCTTCAGTTTGGGCACAGAAAGGTTATAATGAGTTATCTTGCTTGGGCGTGGTGGTAATTTTGGGGCACTAAGAAACCAATTTTTATAATCGTCATAAAAGTTATAGGAACTTTCTACTGGAACAATTAAAACCGGCCGAGAAAAACGGAAGCTTTTTAACTGATATAAAAAAATAGGAAAAAAGGCATTGCCGAGGAAAAAAGTTCCTAAAATTATTAGGCTAAATGGGAGAAAACGAAAATGACTTTCTCGGCGAATTTTTGGACTGGTCTTTAAATAACAATAAAGCATTTTTACTTTTTCCTCATCTCAATTTTTATATTCTTAGCTATCCTAGGAAAGGTCGTTAGCCTAGCAGGAAAACGAGGAGTAATCTTTATCTCGAAAGAATCAACTGAGGGAAGAGTGCCCAAATAAGCCCGACCAATCTCAGGATATTTACCGGCCAAATTGTTTCTAATTGCCTCCAAATCAAATTTAGGGAATAAAGAGGTTTTAAAATGAGTAGAATAAACTGCCACTCCTTCCTTGGTGACGCTCTTCAGACTGAAACTTGTTTCACTTTCTTCAGGTTTATACTCAAAACCTTCAGGAACCGCTTTCAGAATTTCCTCTTCTACCAGTTTTTGGAATTCTTCCTCAGAAAAACCTAAAGCCGTAAACTTAAGTCTAAGTTTAAGCCCTACCTCGTTTGCCTCCTCATCAACATCTTTATCAAAAGTTTTCTCAACTACCTTGGAAGTTATCGACTGGTCAATCAGTTTTTTACCCTGGGCAACTTTTGTTTGAAGCTCCAAGATAGCTTTACTATTAAGCTCCTTAGTTAATTCTTCAACCAGTTTTTCTTGATCCTTTTTGGAAACCACCTGAACTTCTCTGCTGGTTCCTCCGCTAAAAGCTTCTTCGTTTTTAGCAACATAATCTGATTTAGAAAAATTGCCAATAGTAAATTCGCTACCAGAAGCTAAATTACCTTCAGGGCCAATATTGACCGCCTTAACTTTAACAACCTTAGTGGGGGTAGGATCAGCCGCACTGCTCCTTGAGGCAAGAAGGACATCTTCCTCCAGAGTAAATTTTATTCCCGAAGCACTCGTGATCAGCGTCCCAGCGGGAAATTTTTTTTCAACACCAACTCCATTGTAGATAACAACTTCCCCTTTTGCCGGCTCGCCAACTAATTTTGTTCCTGTTGTGCTCATTTTCTTTTCTCCGCTCAAAACTACTTCCACTTCTTCGGCAGGCAAAGTCAGCTTTTCTTTATCGGTGATTGTTAATCTCGGGTCAAGCTTAACCGTAAAATCTTTTTCCAAAATTTGCGGTTTAATCCAAAGAACTATTTCCGCTTTGGGCAAGTACCACCAGGCAAAAACAAAAATTCCTCCAAAGATAACTAAGAAAGCAGCCACTAAACTACCTACCAATTTTGCCTGTCCAGAAAACACACTTCCAAAAAAGCTAAATCCAACCCTTATTTTTTGGAAAATTTGGGAAAAGAAGTTAAAAATTGGAGCAAAATTAAACCGAGGAAGATTTAAATCCTTTGGTGTAATCTTGGGGGGGAGTTCTTGAGTAATATCTTTTCCCCGCACAAACCCCATTGTTTCTTCAGGCTCTTTGACTTCTTTTGGTTCTTCTGGTTCTTTTTTAAGCGGACTAACCTCAATTCCTTCGGCTTTACCCACTTCCCGTCCACCAGCAAGGGCAACCGAGCGAATATCAAAATCGTCTGCTAAAACTTCCGCCTTAGGCAAATGAAGAAAATTTATCCCAAATTTACTCCAAGAAAAATTCATTAGTTGCTGTTTCTCCTCTTCTAAGTTTTCCTCCTGATTATGAAGAATTATCCGTGGAGGGAATGTTTCTTGCGGACCAAACCGAGAAAGACCCTCGGCTAAATCTGCTCCCAAATCTCCGCTTCGCTCAACCACTTGTATACCAATAATCTTTCCCAACCTTACCAGACTGACAATGGTTTTTTTTCTTCCCTGATTTACTAAGATTGCCGTGGTAGGAATCCCCTCGATTGTTCTTAAATGATAGACAATTGCTTCTGGGATGACTACAAATCCAACTGCGGATAGCTCCAACTCTTTGCAAATTTTTTTAAGAAGCTCAAGTTTTGGGGAAATAATTTTATTCCCCTCAATCCAGCAAGGAGTAATCCCAAAAATCACCCTTGAAGGCTCGGCCTCCTGGGCGGGGGGCAAAGAAGCATCCACCATCTCCAATATTTCTTCTTCTTTTTCCCAAAATTGCTTTTCTCCAAAGCTTAAAACTTTAACTACCTCATTTTCTATTGTCCACAGGGCGCTTTTCACCAAACCTTCATCAAGTTGAAGAGCAAAAAAATACTCTTTTTTCTCTTTTTGTGGTCTGCGGATTTTTTGAAAAATTGTTTTAACCTCCATACGCAAGCCTAGCGTAAATTCTTCTTTTTCCGGCACCAACAGGCTGCTCTTTAATTATTTTAACACTCCCAATTTCTCCAGTCGAGGAAACATGCGGTCCCCCACAAACTTCTTTAGAATAATCTCCAATAAAATACACTTTCACTTTTTCGCCATATTTCCCCATAAAAAAAGCCAGTGCTCCTCTTTTCTTAGCTTCCTCCAAACTCATAATTTCCATTTTTACCGGCAAATTCTGCTTGATTTTATCGTTAACAATTTTCTCTACCTGACGAACTTGGGATTCCGTTAATGCCTGAGGATGAGTAAAATCAAATCTTAATCTTTGCGGAGTAATGTTGCTCCCTATCTGCCTTACATGCTCTCCTAAAACCTCCCGCAGGGCCTGGTGTAAAAGATGAGTAGCGGTATGAAGTTTAATGACTGCCGGTGAATGATTGGCTAATCCTCCGACAAATTTCTTTTTTGCCCCTTTTCGGGAAAGCTCCTGATGTTTTTTAAACTCTTTTTCAAAAGCTTTCCTGTCAATCTTTTGCCCTTTTTCTTGAGCAATTTCCTCGGTCATTTCTAAAGGAATTCCATAAGTTTCATAAAGGTAAAAGGCAATCTTCCCATCTAAAGTCTTATATTTTTCGATTTCCTTAAGTCCTTTTTGGATGGTTTTTGCAAATTTTTCTTCCTCACCTCCAAGGGTTTGGAGAATTAGAGTTTTTTTCTCTTCCAAATAAGGATAATCTCGCCCCATCGTTTCTATTACCGCCTTAGCCACATCAGAAGTAAACAAACCACTCAACCCAAGCGTCTTTCCAAAACGAATTGCCCGGCGAATTAACCGGCGCAAAATATAACCCTGCTCGACATTTGAAGGCAAAATCCCATCGGCAATCAAAAATGTTGCCGCCCGCAAATGGTCGGCAATTATCCGCATCGGCCGACGAGTTTCCCCTTGGTATTTTTGAGAGGTAAGGTCTTCTATCTTTGCAATTAGGGAAGCAAAAACATCGGTTTGGAAAACATCAGACTTTCCTTGCAAAACCACTGAAGTCCTTTCCACCCCCATCCCAGTATCAACATTTTTTTGTTTTAGTCTCTCATAACCTCCATCTGGCTTTCGGTTGTACTCCATAAACACATTATTCCACATCTCAAAAAACCGGCCACAACCGTCTCCTGGCCGGCAATTTGGGCCACAAGGAAGCTTACCTATATCATAAAAAATTTCGCTATCCGGGCCACCAGGTCCGGTTTCTCCTGCTTCCCACCAGTTATCTTCTTTTGGCAAGGGGTAAATCCTTTCTTTAGGAATTCCTAATGAAAGCCAAATTTTTTCTGCCTCCTCATCTTTTGGAGCATTTTTATCGCCGGCAAAAATCGTGACATGGAACCGAGCTGGATTAAGTCCCAAAACTTTTGTCAAAAACTCATAACTCCAAGAAAGTGACTCTTTCTTCCAATAGTCTCCCAGCGACCAATTGCCCAACATCTCAAAAAAAGTATTATGAAAAACATCTCCCACACTTTCGATATCACCAGTCCGCAAGCAGCGCTGTAGACTACAAAGCCTTTTTCCTAAAGGGTGAGGTTCTCCCAAAAGATAGGGGACCAAAGGTTGCATTCCGGCGGAAATGAAAAGAGTCGTCGGATCATTTTCCGGAACCAAGGGCAGATTGGGCAAAACCTTATGCCCTTTTTTCAAGAAAAAAGCAAGAAATTTCTTCTTCAACTCCGAAGCCTTCATTATCCTAATAATATCTAAAATCCCCCTCCGAAGCAAGGGTTAATTTAAAAAGTCACCCCTTGACATGTTTAGTTATGTTTGGTATAAGATAGTCAGAGTGTTACTACCTAAAGTTTATACACCAGAGCAAATAGCAGAAATGCTTCAATTAAGCAAAAATACGGTTTATGAATTAATAAACCGGGGAGAAATTATTGCCAAAAAAATCGGTAAAGTTTACCGGATTCCTGCTAATTCTGTTGCTTTTGCCTTTAGCGGCTTAGATTTTGATCTTTACCAAGCGGAACAAAAAGATTTGAAAAATCTCCCAAAAATCCAAAAAGCAATTGTCCGGGCAAGAAAAAAACTCTAAATGAAAGCCTTAAGTGTATTTATCGATTCGGATGTGGTGATTTCTTCTTTAATTTCTTCCTCCGGCGCCGCTTATCTTCTTTTGGAAAAGAAACAAAAAAATTTAAAATTCTTTATCTCCAATATTTCCCAAAAAGAATTAAAAATCGTTGCCTGGCGACTAAAAATTAAACCTGATAAGCTAGAAAAACTCGTTAAAAACAGATTTAAAATCATCAAACTAAAAAAGCCTAATAAAGATCTCAAAGAAAAATATGCCGATTATGTTTTGGATCCAAACGATGCTCATATTATTGCCGGTGCTGTGGAATCAAAGGCAAAATTTTTATTAACCTACAATTGGCGGCATTTCAAAAGAGAAAAAATCAAAAACGATTTTAACCTCATTATTTTCACCCCAGCAATTTTTCTCCAATACCTAAGAAGCAAAAGTAATTTTAGGGGAGGAGTTTAAAAGTAGAAAGAATTTGGCGGACCGTTTTCAAATCTTCGATGTAATGCCTTTCAGAATCTAATCTAGTAGACGAACGTACCTGGGCTGGATAGTCGTTGCCGAATAGAAAGTGAAAGGGTAGCTCCTTCTGCGTTCCATCAAAATCAAAAAAACCCGGCACAGTATGTCTACTAGCCTCTAAATCCCAAAAGATTCGGCCGTCGAACCTATGCTCCATCACCTCATAATTAGTGTCCCCAACCTGGATAGTAATTGGATTTCCCTTTCCGGGTTCAAAACCCTCTTCACCAGAAAAACCATATGGTTGTTGACCCAATGTGATTGAAAGAGCGGTGTACCGACCCGGCGAAAAGAGTGTAATTTCTTCCGGAAATCCTGATACCCCCTTATTGGGACCATACAAAGTCCAGCCTGAGGGATACTTAAGCGTATACGTGTTCCCTCGAAATATCTTCCAACTTGCGTTTGGATCTGAGGTTGGAGTGGCAATTGCCTCAGGAGTAGAAAGGGAGGTAGGCAGTGTTGGAGTGGGAACTGAAGTTGGTGGAAGAGTACCTTTCGGCGGTTTTTCTTTCTTCAACAATAAATAGGCATTAAGAAAAAGGCCGATAACAATCAAAGGGCCAATAATAATTAAGGAAATTTTAAAGGCTTTGTCTTTAGAAGAAACGGGTGGACTTTGAATTGGAACGGGAGTCTGTGTTTCCATTGTTTTTAATTATTGCCTACTAACTAATTATTGTCAAGGGGTGGGTTAGTAAAAATTCTAATCAAATTTTTCTTCTGAACCTGGGAAAAATCTTTATCGAAAGTAGCACAGGTTTCAATTTTTGAAGATAAAATTGTTATATTGTTTGTCTAAAATTTCGCTCATTTTTCCTGATGTCAGATCCCGCCCCAATTTTAATCCACCAGCAATTTTTCTAATTCGACTTAACAATTTTTGTTTGGGTGATTTTTTATCGGATTGTATTTTCATTATTCAAACAAGAGGCTTGCCGTTGCGGGTGAAAAATTTGACCGCCCGCCGTCCCCGCTCGCGAAGTTTTTCTATTTGGGAAAGAGCTGGAGCAGCTGCTTTCTCTTCAAGTTCAACCTGGACTTCTTTGGCTTTTTTCTTAAACTCTTTTCCTTTTTCTTCTATCTCCCTAATTAAATCCGCCAAATTATCCAAAACATCTTCACTTCTTTCTCTCAACCTTTTTTTAACCTTTTCTCCTTCTTTAGTTGAGGATAAAAAATAAACAAATCCTGCCCCTAAAATTGCCCCCAAAACTAAACCGGTTAAAAAGCTTTCGCTTCCGCGCTCACTATCACTCATCTTTTTTTTCCTTTTCTCTTTTGGTTTTTGTTATCAACCAACCCAAAAGACCGGCAATTCCTGAAAGTCCACTCAAAGAAGAAGAAAGGGAAGAGATTGGTTTAGCCACAGACTCGGAGATTGTTCCCGCATCATCTAAAATTTTGTTCATTTTCTCCACCGAGCGGCGAACCTCTTTAAGAATAAAAAAACCCTGAATTCCCACTGCTGTCAGGAGAATTGTTAAGATAGTAACGACAACGATTAAAAGAAGTTGGGCAGAATCGATCATATCAATTATCAATTATCAATTATCAATTAT
>JBNAVS010000023.1:0-7670 GCA_049700235.1 Microgenomates group bacterium | reverse complement strand
CTTATGATTTTACCACTGTTGATGTAATTCCGGGAATGATGGAGTATCAGGGAGCAAAAATCCAAATTTTCGATCTTCCAGGAATTGTTATTGGTGCTGCTCAGGGAAAAGGTCGCGGGAGAGAAGTTCTTTCTGTAACTAGAAGTGCCGAATTGATTATTATTATGGTTGATATTAACAGTTTGGAGAAAATAAAAGCAATAAAGGATGAGCTTTATGAATTTGGAATTCGCCTCGATGAGGAGAAACCGAAGATGAATATAGTTAAAACTCTTACAGGCGGGATTAAGATTTCTTCGGTTTGCCGCCAAACCTGTCTCTCTTTAAATACCATCAAAGAAATAGCCCAGGAATTTAAAATCCGTAATGCAGAAATTATTCTTAAAGAAGATATTACCCTAGAAAGATTAATTGATGCGTTTATGGGCAATCGGGTATATCTCCCCTATTTGACAGTTGTCAATAAAGTTGATCTTTTGCCCGGTAGTAAGAGGATAGACGATTTTATTTTTATAAGTGCAAAGAAAGGCCTGGGAATAGAAGAACTTAAAAGGAAAATTTGGAATAAATTAGGATTAATGCGGATTTATCTTAAACCCAAAAGTGGAGAGGTTGATTTTAACCATCCCTTGATTACTAAAAGAGGTAAGTCCCTTAGAAAAATATTAGAAACGCTGTCTATTTGCAATAAAGAAAAGTTTAAAGCGGCAAAAATATATGGTCCGGGAGCAAAATTCCCCGGTCAAGAAGTCAGTTTGAACTTCCAACCCCAGGAGGGAACAATTATAAGTTTTTTGGGTGGCTGACGGGATTCGAACCCGCAACATCCAGCTCCACAGGCTGGCGCTCTAACCATTGAGCTACAGCCACCACGTAAAGCTCGCCTCACTCGCAACGTGGCAAGGCGGTGCCCCCGGAGGGATTTGAACCCCCAACCTGGTGCTTAGAACGCACTCGCTCTATCCGTTGAGCTACGGGGGCTCTGAGTATATTTATGACTTCACCTGAGTTTATTTTATCAGAAATTCCTGAAAATTAACAGCGTCGGTGGCTGCAGCGAGGAAAAGGGGTCAGGGGAATAAGTAGGTTATAAATAATCCTACTTTTAACCATTTAGAGAATCTATTGTGATTTGAGTATATTTTTTGAGATAGTTTAAATCTTTTGGGCTAAGAATCTGCACAATATGATTCCAATGAGTCGCCACTTTATCTCCGATCTTAATCTCTGGTATAAATTTTTTCTCCCAAAATACAATTTTATGGATTGGTTCTCCTAAAAAATACTTCTTTCTTCTCTTCTGAAGGGGTTGATATTCAATAATTATCCTATTGGGATTTTCTGTTCCCCTCTTTTTGTATCCTATTTCCGAGCAAAGCGAGAAAACAAGGTCCTGGGAACGAAGCGAGCAGGTTCTTATCACTTTTCCCCAAGCAATCCGACAAAGATCTAATAGCTTACCTTCAAGTATTATCCGGTCACTCACTGAACCCATAACCAGAACATGGAAACTATGATGGGCTTTTGAGGTAAGGGGGACTTCTTTGGCTTTTTTCTCAGCTATTTTTTTTGAAAGAAAACCAGGCCCGACGAACTCTTTAATAATCATCTCTTTTAGGGAATCAACCGGAACCTTTTCTAAAAGTTGATTGCCAATCCAGTAAGCCTTAACTACTTTTTCATCAAAAGGATCTTCAATTCTATTACTTTTGGCAATTAATTTATAATAAGAAAAGGCCCCTTTAAAAGTTTCTAAAATTTTTCTGATTTTTTGCTCAGGGATTTTTTCCCCAGAAAGATAACTCAAAAGGGTTTTCTTCGCTGAATTTTCTTGAAGTCCGCAAAAACCAAGTTTGTGGGGATAAAATCCAAAAAGAGCTGCCAACTTAAGTCCAGACATAAACTAGTTTTTTAAGCTCCTTGAATAAACGCCACCCTTCTTTTAATCCAAAAACTAAAAGTATTCCTAAAATAATGAAGAGGCCGGAAAAAATTTCTTGAAAACTTACCTGCCTTGTCTGAATAAATGACAATAAAGTGGTTATCGGAGAACCAAGAAGTAAAATTACTGTTACCTGAGAAACCGGGATAAATTTCAAACCACTATACCAGGTCATTACATAACCAAATAGAATAACTGCTGTTATTAAAACCCAATTAATCTGTCCTAATGTAAGACCGGAAATTAAAGGAAGTTGATTAGTTGCCAACAAGAATATCAAAATAAATAAAGCGCCAAAGAACATCCTTGCCCAGGCAACAATTCTTCCTTCCAAATCTCTTAAGACATATTTTGAAATCGTATTTTCTGTAGCCCAAAGCAAACTAGCTAAAAAAACTAATAAATCTCCTTGATTAAATGAATAAGGCAATTTTTTTAATAAGATTAAACTTCCCAAGAGTAAGAACAATCCGCCCAACAAGAATTTTTTATCAATTTTTTCCTTCAAAAACAAAGTTGCTAAAAGAGCCACCCAAATAAACATTGTTTTATGAATAAAGGAGCCCTGGGCGGCATTGGTTATAGAAAGCCCCTTAAAAAAGAGTAAAAAGGGGATACTTCCGCCAACCAAACCAATTGTAATTAATAAAAACCAATGTTTTTTTGTTAAGCTCTTTAACGTCCGCCAATCTTTCAAAAACAAAAGCAATCCGGTTAAGAAAATGGCAACAGTTAAAATCCTTAAGAAAGTGTAAATATTAGGATTAACCAGGCCTACTCCAAATTTATTAATAAAAATAGCGAATCCGGAAATAAGAGCGGTTAAAAAAACTAAAAAATAGCCTTTTCTCATAAATTTTTTTAAGTATAGCAAGATTGGGAAAATATTTCCATAGATGATAAAATGAGGATAATATGCCAAAGACAAAAATTGCAATCTTTGACCTTACTGGATGCGAAGGGTGTGAATTTCATCTTCTTTCCTTAGACGAAGTTTTACTTGACTTTTTTCAGGATTTTGAAATAACTAATTGGCGATTGCTTTCAGAAAAAGAACCCGCTGATTTTGATATTGCCTTTATAGAAGGAGCAGTTACTACCAAAGAGCAGATTAATTTACTTAAGCAGATTAGAGAAACTTCAAAAATTGTTGTCGCTTTGGGAGCTTGCGCAATTTCTGGAAATATTTTTGCCCAGTTGGATCCGCAAAAAAGAAAAAAACTTGCCGCGAAAATCTATGATAAAAATTACCGGCTAAAGGCAGAGTTTTTAGAACCAGTAGAAAAATTTATTACAGTAGATGAAAAAGTTCCTGGCTGTCCCCCGAATATTGAACTCTTCAAAAAACTTTTAGAAAAAATTAAGAAAGAAAAAATTGTTTCAAAAATCAAAAAAGTTGTTCCTCCTGATTTCACTGCTAAAATTGAAGGGCACGGAGTTTTAAAGATTAATTTTAAAGAACGAAAGGTTGAGTTTGAGGTCGAGGAAAGCGAAAGATTGGTTGAGGGATTAGTTTTGGGCAAGGATTTTCAGCAAGCTCCTTTTATTACTTCTCGCATCTGTGGAATTTGTCCAGTAGCTCACAATCTTTGCTCTTGGTCCGCTCTGGAGGACGCCTTGGGAATTAAAATTTCCCAAGAAACAATAGCTTTAAGAAAAATTCTTCTGTGTGGACAAATTCTCAAAAGCCACCTTTTACATCTTTTCTTTTTAGTTCTGCCGGATTATGCCGGTGTTAAAGGTTCAGTTGAACTCTGTAAAAAGTATCCAGCTGAATTTCATTTAATGCTGAATTTAAAAAGAGTGTCCGATAAGATTTTAGAAGTTATTGGTGGGTCTTCTGCTTTTCCTTCCAATACAATGTTGGGAGGGTTTAGAAATCCCCCAAAGATGGATGAGCTTTTAGCAATTAGAGATTCAATTTTTGAAATTATTGATGAGGCCCAAGATTTGATAAAACTTTTTTCAACTCTTGAAACCCCCAGCTTAAAGGTGAATATTCGGTTTGAAACCATTACTCCTGCCAAAGGTTTTTATCCTTCTTACCCCGGCATTTTTCCTCAATCAATTAAAGAAATTGTAAAAAAAGATTCTTCCGCAAAACTAGGAATTTTAAAGAGAGGAGAGGTAATAAAAGTTGGGGCCCTATCTCGACTCAGCCATTTTTCCCAAGTTCTTCATCCTAAAGCTAAGAAAGCCTTCCAAGAATTGCAACTTAACTTTAATAATCCTTTTAACAATAATTTAGCCCAGGCAATTGAGATTTTACATTTCCTCGAGGAAACAATAAATTTGATTGAAGAAATATCAGAAAAAGATTTGACAAAATCAAAAGGAATCGAAAAAAAGAATCTTCCATCAAAAACGGTTTCTGGTGAATCATGTCTAGAGGCTCCCAGGGGTATTCTGTTTCACCAGGTAAAGATTAATTCTCAAGGGAAAATAATTAAATACAATATTGTTCCTCCAACCCAAATTAACTTGGCTTCTTTAGAGAAAGAAACTCAAGAATTGGTTAAAAAAGAGGGGGGAGTCCTACCCTTGCAGATAAAAAAGCAAGTTGAGCAATTAATTAGAGCTTTTGACCCTTGCATCACTTGCGCTGTCCATTAGTCTTAAAATCTCCTCAGCCTCTTTTGGAGAGATTTTATTAATTGCTGCCCCTTGATAAGTGATTAAATAATCTCCTTTTTTAATCTCATCTTCAAGCGAAGAAATATCTACCCAATGTAAATGCCCCCCCTGTTTTATTTTGGCTTTTCCACCCTTTATTAAAATAACCTTACCCGGAATACCAATACACATATAATTATTATAGTATCAACAGAAAAACGGAAACGAACATTATTATATTTATTACCACTGTACCAAGAAAAACAAATCAGTAAAGTGTCCCCAACCTGTATTCGCCAAGAGGAACTAGACAAGCAAATTTCCTTTCTACTTCAAAAATTTTCTTTGCGTCCGGATTGGGCGGAAAAACTTTTAGAGATGGTGGAACACGATAAAATGAAAGCCGCCCAATCCGTTTCTGCTTTTGTTCAAGAAAACAGAGAAAAGATAAAATCAATCAATTAAAGCTCCAGCGGCTTTTAGATGGCTATTTAGAACAGGATATTGAAAGGGGATATCTACCGCCAAGAAAAAGCAAAACTTCTTTTGGAAAAGAAGTCGCTGGAAGAGAAAATTATTAAGAATTGAAAAAAAGCAGAATGGTTGGCTCGAACCTCTTGTTGGCGAGCCCCGCCTGCTGGCGGGGTGAGCTCCAAAACCAATTGGCGGCGCTGGACGCCGCCCACGAAAAAGTCGGAAAAATTCCTGAAAGTCAAATTCTGGAGCGGGAGACGGGATTTGGACCCGCGACCTTCTCCTTGGAAGGGAGACGCTCTACCAACTGAGCTACTCCCGCACACTCTTATTTTAGCAAAATTAGGGGGCAAATGGAACTTCTACAACTTCTGTCTTTTTCTCTTTAATAAAATTAAGCCAGTCTTCTATTATTCTTATTATAGTTTTGAGTGGGGCTTCAATCAAAAAATCCATAAGGATCATTAACACATTTAATTTAGCCAGCGATTTAGAAAGCCAAAACCCAAGATTTAAAAATGGCAAAGAAATATTGTCCAAAAGTCGCATCAAAAACCCCTCTTTTTCCTCCACTGCAAATATCTCTGAGGCATTGTAGCGAACTCTAAAACCAAAAAGTAGAACCAAGGAAAGAAAGACAAAAAATATTCCTAAACTAATAATATTAAATTTAAGTTTTAAAAGAATATAAGTTACTCCTCCAAATATAAGGACAAATAACAAGCTATAAAAAATAAGAAATAATTTTTGAAGGGCTTGCTCTTTTTGTTTTCGCAAAAGAAAAACTGGCACCTTGTTAGGGGTTTCTTTTTGATAAACAAAGGACTCTACCTCGCGAATAATTTTTTGAGTATTTTCTTCTCCTGGAGTTTTAATTGTTGAGCCTAAAAGAAACATCAGTGCGGGAGGGATAATGATATTTATTCCGATTGGCAAGAAATTAATTCTTTGGGAAAAGAAAGATTCATAGGGAATTTCCAGTAAAAGAGCAATGGCAACCTTGGTGACAAAAATATAAATAATACTCCGCACAATCCCACGGTTGATTTTTTCTCTCATTTCTTTATATTTTTTTTCGCAAATTTCTTCAATTTCCTCTTCTAGTTTTTGGGGATTTTCAAAAATTAAATTTATATCTGGATAATTTTTTTCAATGATTTCTTTAAGAATAAAAAATTGGGCCATAAACTTCCGGCAAAAACGAAAAAGAGGCAAGCGAAGAGGATGATTTAAGTCCTCGTCTATTTTTTTCCTTATTAAAGGCAAATCTTGCTGGGGGGTGGAAGAATAACATTTTCTAAGAAGATACCAACTTACAGTAGGATCATCTAGTTTAAGAAAAACACGGCCAATAGCTAAAAAAATTTGAATATCTGCCTTCTTCTCCTCTGGTTCTTCCAATGAAAAATTATTTTTAAACCACTCCTCTATTACATGAATATAAGTTTCATCCAGTAAACGAGAAGATAAGGCATTTTCTATTTCACAGGAAATAAGGGTAAAAACCCAATCTTTCCATTCCTTTTCTTGGCTAAGATTAAGAAGAGGAAGGAAGTTATTTAGAATTTTCTCCACCTCATTTATTTTTTCAACAGGAACCTCTTCTTCTTTTAAATAGCGAGCCCAGATAAGCTCTTTAATAAGAGATTCAGCAAGTTTTTGGGGGTTATAAGATGAATTAATCCAAAAATACCTTTTAAGAATTCTTTCGGTAGCATAACGCCGTAAAAGGTTTTCCCCTTTATAATCAATGGCATTTCTTATTTGTTCGTAAATAAAAGCTAAAGTTTCAATTCCTCCCTTAGTTTTTATTTTTTCTTTTTTTTCTAATTCTTGTTTTTTCTCCCACCAAATGTGATATGCCCTTAGAAGCAGAGTAAATTCGTTAGAAAATTGGAGAGAAGAAGTATTTGTTTGCATTTAAATTGGTCGGAGAGGCGGGACTCGAACCCGCGACCTCATGGTCCCAAACCATGCGCGCTTATCCAACTGCGCCACTCTCCGTGCCTGTATTAAACTTATCGAAGTGTGCCGAGGGCGGGATTCGAACCCGCACGATAGTTGACTATCAAGGGATTTTAAGTCCCTCGCGTCTGCCAATTCCGCCACCTCGGCTTAAGTTTTGGCTGCGAGGCCAGGATTCGAACCTAGATTAACGGCTCCAAAGGCCGCTGTCCTACCATTAGACGACCTCGCAACAGAGCGGGTGATGGGATTCGCACCCACGGCCTTCTCGTTGGCAACGAGACGTTCTGCTACTGAACTACACCCGCAACGGAAAGATTTTGTTCGGTAGAATTAACATCGCTTGTACACCTCTAAGCATTTTACATACTCCTTAAGTGCCGAGGGGCGGAGTCGAACCGCCATCTCATGTTTTTCAGACACGCGCCGTGACCTCCTTGGCTACCTCGGCCCGGTGGACGGAAGAGGACTTGAACCTCTGACCTCCTCTGTGTAAGAGAGGCGCTCTAGACCGACTGAGCTATCCGTCCTTTTGTGCGCTCGGGGGGACTCGAACCCCCACGCTCTTATGAGCATAGCTCCTCAAGCTATTGCGTATGCCAATTCCGCCACGAGCGCTTTCCAAAATATAGGCGCCATCATCAAGGTGCCCTGAGAGAGACTCGAACTCTCACGT